>CBKXXB010000016.1:0-21284 GCA_966685145.1 uncultured bacterium
CAGGCTTTGGTGCAGGAATGGCGCGCCAGAAATATGTCGGAAGATGAAATATCTACGAACTTAGCAGCAATACAAGCCCAGGCTAATAAAGTCAGGGAAAAGTGGGGCAAAGAACTGGAAGGCAGGCCAGAGGAAGAAAGAAACGCTATTATCGCAAAGAGGATCGAAACCGCCCAGAACAAGCACGGCGCCATGCGGGACGAGATATTACTGGCAGCCTCACGTTACTCGCAGTCGCCCGTCGATACTAAAGTTGAGGCAGCGAAGATGGTTCAAGAGCTCGGTATGGAAAACTTATTGAGGGAGCATGACGCCGCTGCCTTACGGGCACAAGGCGGCGTGACGGGTGAGGGCGAAGGGCCGGCCGGCCCCGTACAAACGGGAGGACCGGCTTAAACTTTTGCCCGTTCTGGGTACGCAAAGACTTTATGCTTTATAATCACTAACCTATAATTAGATAAGAATATGGCTACATACAAAGTAATCCAGGATATAGAAGCAGAGGACAAGCTGCTGGGGCCTTTGACGCTCAGGCAGTTTATTTATGCAATTATCGTAATTATATCCGGCGTTATTATTTTTAGAATAGTTCTAGTGAACTGGCTCCTGGCCTTGCCGCTGTTGCCGCATACTATATTCTTTGCTTTATTGGCTCTGCCTTTTGGCCACGACCAACCAAGCGAGGTCTGGATGCTTGCAAAGATCCGCTTCTTTCTCAAACCGCGGAAGCGCATCTGGGACCAAAGCGGCATCCAAGAGCTTGTTACTATCACTGCTCCTAAAAAAATTGAGCGGGTACTGACAAAAGGGCTGAGCCAGAACGAAGTAAGGAGCCGCTTGCAGGCCCTGGCGAGCACCATTGACAGCCGTGGCTGGTCAGTCAAAAACGTTAACGTCAACTTGTTCGGTCAACCCACTTACGCGGTCGAGACATCCGACCGTCTAATCGGTCCGTCTCTTTTGCCCCAAGAGGTAAGTAACGCCGATGTCACGGTCTTTGATGACATGCTGGACGAACAGAATAACCCGACCGCCCAGAACCTCAATAGGCTTATGGCGGCCTCCGCACAGGCTCACAGAGCAAAAGCAGTAAACCAGATGAAGAAGGCGAGCCAAGCCATCACAGGTGTAGCTGAAGATAACACTGCTGCGCAGCCTGACTACTGGTTCTTAAATCAAGCCCAAGCCCCGACTCGTCCAGGATTAGCTACTCTAGAGTCCCGAGTGGTCATGCCCGGTCAGTCAGCAGTAAATCCTGCTGACCCGACACCCGACGAAGAAGCCCTGATCAAGCAACTACACGAGAAACAGCAACATGAAAAGAGCAGCCCGGCTTACGGCCATATGCGCACCATTCTGCCGCTTTCTGAGCAGCCACAAGCGCCACCACCGCCTCCGCCAGCGCCACCCAGCCAAGCCACTCCTTCGGCGACAGCGACTCCTGATCCTGCTATACTGGAACTTGCAAATAATGATGACCTCAATGTGGCAACTCTTGCGCGTCAAGCTAAAAAGAACCGCAAGAAAGAACCGCCAACTGATGAAGTTGTGGTATCGCTTCGTTAAACCGATGAGGTTAACACTGCCACGGAGGGTGGGCAACGCATTCAATGGATCCTGCTTCAGTTAATCAACCACAAAACATGCCGCCGGGACAGGCAGGCTATGGCCAGTACGGGCCCCAACCTGCTGTTGCTGGCATTCCGCCAGGACAAGCACCGGGACAACCTATAGTCAGGACTAACCCTAACAGCACCCAGAACTCTTTGCAGATAGCGGAAATTCGCGACGGCATAGTGATTATGAATGACGGCTCTTTCCGTTCGGTCCTGATGGTAAAGTCGATTAACTTTGACCTTATGAGCCCGCAAGAAAGAGAAGCGGTCGAATACAGCTATCAGGGCTTTTTGAATTCTCTCTACTTCCCGGTTCAGATTTTTATACGCTCTCAAAAGGTTGACCTGAGGCCATACATTGAACGGCTGGACAAGATTCGCCAGGAGCACGACAACATGCTGCTGGCCATGCTGATGGAAGACTATATCGGTTACATTGACGCCTTATCCATGCAAACCAACATCATGGATAAAAAATTCTACGTCATCATCCCGTACTTTCCCGTGCTTGACGTACAAAAAGCAATTACACAGAGTAAAAACTTTTTCTCGGGCCTCAAGGGGCTCTTTAATAACAAAGAGCAGCATGTGGTTATCAATGAACAGGACTTAGTCACTGCCAAAGACGAGCTCCGTAACAGGGTACAGACTACTTTGGCGGCTTTGCAGCAATGCGGTATCCAAGGGTTGCCTCTTGATACGCAAGAACTGATTGAGCTCTACTACGATACCTATAACCCTGACACCGCCACCAGGCAGCAGCTTAAGAGTTTTGATGATTTATCCACCCCGGTTGTCACTAAGGGCCAGGGTACAGCCCCGCAGCCCAATCTGGAAAGGGAACTGACATGATCCCATATTTTTCATTTACCAAATGGTTTTTTGCCGGCAATGGCAAATTATTGAAAAATGTAAAATGTGAAGTGGCAAATACCTCCGGAGGAGATTGCTAGTGGCGTTTCGCAATAAACAACCAATGCAAGACCCTGTGACGCTGGCTCAAAGCCAGCGCGCGCGCGAACAGCAAGAGGTCAATGCCGCCTTCCAAAAGGGCATAACAGCCTTGCGTGACTTTATAGCGCCTGCTTCCATAGAATTCTTTGGCACTCATTTCCAGCTTGGTACCCGTTACGCGCGTACATACTATGTCTACGGCTACCCACGACAGGTCTTCACCGGTTGGATATCCAGTATGGTTAACATGGATGAGGTAATGGATTTGTCCTTGTTCATTTATCCGGTTGAAAGCCAAGTCGTGTTGGAAAACCTCCGAAAGAAAGTGAGCCAGCTTGAAGCTGGTGTGATGATAGATAACGAAAAAGGCCGGGTGCGTGATCCTGGCAAACAGGCCGCCATCCTTGACGCCGAAGAAATGCGCGACAAGCTTCAGGTTGGCGAAGAACGGTTCTTCCGCTTCGGCTTATACTTTACGATCTACGCCGGATCAATTGATGAGCTGGAATTTGTCGCCCATAAAGTAGAATCCGTGCTCGGACAGCAGCTGGTTTACTCAAAACCTGCGTCATCCCAGCAGGAGCAGGGCCTAAACAGCACCGTGCCTCAGTTTACAGATCAGCTGCAAATTAGGCGCAACTTCAGTACAGGTGCGCTAAGCACCAGCTTTCCGTTTACCAGTGCCGATCTTACTCAGGACAACGGCATTCTCTATGGCATTAACATGCACAACTCAGGCCTCGTGATTTTTGACCGCTTCTCACTTGAGAACGGGAACTCCGTAGTCTTCGCTAAGTCAGGCGCCGGTAAGTCCTTCACGGTCAAGCTGGAAGCACTCAGAAGCATGATGTTTGGCACGGAGGTGTTTATTATTGATCCGGAGAACGAATACCAGCGCATGTCAGATGCAGTCGGCGGCGCCTACGTCCGACTCAGTTTGAATTCACCAACGCGCATTAATCCCTTCGATTTGCCCCAAGTAGTCGACACCGAAGAAGCAGACAGCGCTCTACGAAGCAATTTGATTACGCTTCATGGGCTGCTCAGACTGATGATGGGCGGAGCCCAAACCCAGATCATAGGAGGGGCAGCTGCGTCTATGCCTGCACTGTCTCCAGTGGAAGAAGCAGACCTGGATGCTGCGCTGATTGAAACTTACGCCAAGGCCGGCATTACCAATGACCCGCTGACACATAACGCCACACCGCCCACAATTAACGACTTGTACGACACTCTCTTGCATATGGGAGGTACCGGGCCTCAGCTAGCACAGCGGCTGCGCAAGTACACCAGCGGCACTTTTGCGGGCATTTTCTCGCAGCAGTCCAATATCGACATCAATAACACCATGGTGGTATTCAACATACGCGACTTGGAAGATGAGCTTCGCCCCGTCGCCATGTATATAGTACTTAACTTCATCTGGAACAAGACCAAGTCGGATCAAAAGAAGCGAATTCTTGTAGTTGATGAGGCCTGGCAGCTTATGAAGTACGAAGACTCGGCCAACTTTTTGTTCAGCCTCGCCAAGCGAGCTCGCAAGTATAACCTGGGTATTACCACGATTACACAGGACGTCGAAGACTTCATGGGTTCACGCATGGGCAGGGCAATCGTTGCGAACGCCAGTATGCAGATCCTGCTCAAGCAGTCGCCCTCGGCAGTAGACGTCTTAAGCGACGTTTTCAAGCTTACCGTAGAGGAGAAAAAACGCCTCAGCCAGTTCCCAGTTGGACAAGGTCTATTCTTTGCCGGTCAGAACCATGTGCATATACAAGTCGTAGCCAGCCCCACCGAAACAGGCCTTATCACCACCAACCCGGAGCAGATCCAGCAAATGGAGCAGCAAGGTGAGCTAAACCAGCCTAGCGGCACGATAGATTTACAAAATAGGCTATATCCCGGAGTATAATAGTAACCAACGAGGGTAGTAGTGCCGACTGCATTAGACGACGAACCAGATCAAAAAAACATTGCAGATGAACAGTTCCAAGGCCTTGTAAACCGCAACTGGTCATCTGGTGAACAGAAACAGCTGTCCGACGAAGCGGATCAGGGCAGTGCTGATAATGGTGATTCGGGCGGGCAGCCTCTGGGCGGTGATGATCTAGAAGCGGGCGAGCAAGATGCCCGTCAACCGGCGGCGACCAGAGCGGACAAAATTGAGAAAGGAGCAGCCGGAGTTGGCAACGACCAGGTAGGCGAAGGCTATAGCGAAGAGGGCGGCAAGAAGAAGGTTAAGGGCAAGTTTTGGAACAGACGCCGCGCTATAGGCGGCGGTATTATTGGTGTTATTCTGGGCGGAACGTTTGGAGTATTTACCGTGCTACAAGGGCCGCTCCAAGTCATACATTTCGGGCAATTGATCCAGCGATTCC
This sequence comes from uncultured bacterium, assembly GCA_966685145.1. GTDB lineage: Bacteria > Patescibacteriota > Saccharimonadia > Saccharimonadales > OFTM59 > CBKXXB01. Next base: position 4,949 of record CBKXXB010000016.1, read on the forward strand.
ACTTTTCTAATAATGAAGATTTCTCTGATAGCCGGGCTGGTAGATTCTTCATATATATGGCAACTCTTGATGACCCGAGCCGGCGCAACCTAGGCGTAGTTAGCAATAAGTTTGCCGACCGCTATAAGAAGTTTATAGCTGATAGCGGTATACGCATGGACTTCACGCTTGAGTCCCGTAACGGCAAGCAAGTCCGGCGCGTACAGGCCTTTTATATCGATTCGACCAAAGAGGGTGGGCAGAGGGTCTTAGAGTCCCTTAGGCAAAAAGGCGTGACTCCCGACCCCCCTGACGGTGATGGTGTTGTTAGGGTCAGTGCCCGTGGGCGGGGAGGAACCCAGCTAAGCCAACAAATTATTGACGCCAGCATTGATGGCTTAGACATAAATAACGTCAGTGCGTCGGTAGGAAAACGACTGCTTAGAGCACGTGCTAAGGTTAAGTTCCATCCGATGACCAACCGTGCTTACGAGGAAGGGCAGGAAAAGCGCGATGCTTACAATCGCCGAATACAGAAAGAAGACGCCGAATACGACAAAACCGGGACTAAGCCACCGGATGGTCGGATTAGGGGTACCCAGGATGACCCTGATGGGGATGGCAATATTGATAATGATACGACTGGTGAAGCAGGAGAAGCTCAAGATCTCCTTGATGAGGCCAGGGGAGCACAAGATCCGGGGAAGCTAAAAGAGCTGCGATTAAAATACGGCAGCCTTATTAAGGGAGGTGGTCTCGCAGGCGCAGGAGTAGGTTTAGTGTGCGCGGCTAGAGGATTGGGCGATCAGGCGGAGGCGATTGAACACCAGAATGTTATTCTGCCGCTTATACGTTTGTCTATGAGAATAGTAGCAACGGCGAGCCAAGTCATGTCCGGCGTAATGCTGCCCGGCCAGAGCTTTAACATCAATGAGCTCGGAGCCGTTATAGACACCTTGCACAATGATGAGTACGGTTCGTGGGTAGAAGCTAAAAGCCTCCAGGCCGAGCTAGGCCAAAAGCAAACCGGGCCGGATATTAATGATGAAGCCCGGCCAAGCCAAGTCGGCCAGAAGCCGCAACTCTTTCAGATTCTTGAAAACCCAGTACTTGATGGAGCCTGCGGCGTTAACGATGCTATTGGCGGACTGCCTATAATAAAGCAGTTCGGCCAGGCTACCGATTTTGCTATTAATGCTGCGTTAAGGCCATTTGGCTGGTCTACTGACAAGCTTATGACTAGCCTCGCATCCCTTTTTGCCAATGGCCAGCTAATCTTCCCGGCATTTGGTTCTCTTCTTGGGGGCTACGCCATGCACGGAGGACGCCTAGCGGCTAATGATTTTGCCATGAGTACAGGTGGTAGGGCATTGTCCGGCACAGAAACTGTTCAGCTTAAACGCGCGAATCAAGAACTAAGAGATGCCGAGTTCCGAAACCAAAGCAAATTTGCACGCTGGTTCAACGTTCTGGACAGCCGTTCTGTGGCCGGCATGGCAAGCCTTAATATGCCGCAGACTCCCGGGCAAGCTGTCACCAGTTTGTTTAATGCGCCCGGCAAGGCTTTGTCATTCCTGTCCAGCCCGGTAAACGCCCAATCCGAAGAAGAACCATACGACTACGGCTACCCCGAATACGGCTTCAGCCTTGATGAAAGGGATGATGAGCGCCTGGAAGAGCCTATGGAGAATGCCGACTTGGTAGAGCCGATTCTTGACAAGCTTAACAGGCGCTATGGCAAGTGCTTCAGTATGACCGTTAGCCCTAGCGATGGATCATTGAAAACCGGCCAGGCTGTACGGATGGACGAAAGAGAAAAGGACCCTGATTGCTCTAACCCAGGCGAATCGTTTCCCGACGGCACCAACGAGCTGCTAAGGTATCGCATGTACCTGGCTGATATGGTCACTGCGCACACGCTCGCATGCTATGAAGGCGTCGAGACATCATGCCAGCAACTCTTCAGCTCCGGCAATTCTACCGGCAGCCAGGATGGTGCGGTCAACCCTAACATTTATGTCCTGGGTGATTCACTGACGGTCGGTATGCGTGACCAGGGCCAGCTTAAGGCCAAGCTGGAGTCCAAAGGCTGGCGTGTCATTGATATAGAAGCCAACACCGGGGATACGATTCAGGCCGCTAAGGCACGAATCGCAGAGAACGAAAGCAAACTTAAAGCGTTCGGCGGTACCGTAATTATTGCCCTCGGCACCAACCACGATCCCAACAACTATGATGATTTCAGCCAGCAAATCGGCGAATTGGTTGCCGAGTTTAAGCGCATAAATTCGTCAATCATTATCAAATGGGTGAATGTCTACACCAAGACTTCCGATTATCCTGGCGTGAACATGGCTATTGAGGACCGCGCCTCAGGTCTGCAATACTCCATCATCAACTGGTATGACGAGGTGACTAAGAACCCCGGGCCATACCCGTTTGCAGGCGATGGCATTCATCACACGGCTGAGGGCTACAACGCCAAAGCCACTTTCGTCGCAGATCAGATAGGCATACCACTGTCCAGCTCTGAGGGCCTGATGCAGCCACCCAACCTTGGCCCTGAGGTAGGTAATGGTTATTACCGGATGCCGGATGCTCCAAACGGCGAATATATATTCAGCCCCAACACTCCGCCAAACGAACGTTGCGGCAGCAAGACGCTCATTAACACCATCTACACCGTCGCGGTTAACTGGCACAAGAAGTACCCGACCAGCCGGGTGCGAATCGGTGACCTTAATGCCCCTGCTCACGCCAGCCACAAGAACGGGATAGATGTCGATATCACTACCGAAGACTTTTCGGCCGCTGATACGTCTGGGGACCAAAACAAGAGCAAAGAGCTGGGACGCCTGTTTGCCAATACCGGTGTTATAAAGCTTATTTTCTACAATGATTCGGCCGTCGAGTCCGACTTTAATAACTATGTGCAGGAAAAAGGCTTGTCCGGCAATATGCAGTACTGGCCAAACCACGAAGACCACTTTCATGTAAGGATCCTGGACTCCTACGCGCTTCCTACTACCGAGGTGTGTCCATCATGATCACGTCTAGATTTAATGTAAGAACCTTTGTCTTTCGCTCAATAAGCTGGCTTCTTCTTGGCGTATTTCTGTGCACAACTTACGCCGTGCCTACTGTTGGTGCCTTGTCCCCTGAACAACGCCGGCTTATAGATGCCAACGTTCGCTACTATGATATTGAGGAATCAACCTACAGTTGCGAAGAAAGCAGTTCAACCGTGACCGGGGGAGATAACCCGGAGATAATCTGGAATTACTTCATAAAGCAGGGTCTTAAGCCCATACATGTTGCTGGAATCATGGGCAACTTCCAAGCTGAATCGGGCCTGAACCCCAGGCGTGTTCAGAGTACCAGTACCCCTGAGGGGGATGCCGATTATCCTACTGACGGTGTAGGTTTTGGGTTAGCTCAATGGACCTTCTCCAGTAGACAACAGCCTTTAGTTGATCTGGCAGAATCACGCGGTAAGGTGCCTGGAGACCTGATCATACAGCTAGATTATGTTATGCAGGAATTTAACGGAGGCTACCAGGGTGTATACCGTGACCTTCTGGCTTCAGAAACAGTGGAAGAGGCAACGAATATTATCCTTGAACGATATGAGATCCCTGCCGACATACCAGGGCAGAGGCCCGTACGTCAAGGTTTCGCGCGTGACTGGCTGGCCCAGTTTGGTGACGATTCCACAGGCGGTTCAACACCTCAAACAGGCTCGTACTCTTCTTGTGGTGAAGCCGAAAAAGCATCCGCTTGTGTCGGCAGCACGAGCCTGCCGCTAACCCCCGACGTACAAATTCAGTGGTACAACAGCACAAACCACGGCACCTCTGTAAGCTATCCCGATGTAACCAGCAGTAATAATGCGGTTCTGCGTAATCAAAATGCATTCGGCGCGCAAAGCCTTACAAGTTCGACCTCCAACGTAGGCGAGGCCGCTGACGTCGGAGCCCCTGCAGGCACCAAGGTTTTTGCGCCGACCGATGGCAAGGTTCTGTTCGCCGGCCCGATTCCCGGTAGCGAGACTGACGGCCACATGGTAGTCATTGAATCAAGCGACAAGCGCTGTGTGAGCCTGCTTGCACATCTAAGTGCGCCGAATGTAGGCACGGGCAACAACGTAAGACCAGGGCAGCAGATAGGAACTCTCTATAGCGGTATAGCACGTCCTCACTTGCAGTTTGAATTATGGGTAGATGGGCAGCCTGTAAATATTGGTAAAGACACCAACCCCTGCACGATTGATCAGAGCGGCTGTGATGATTTCTCAGACGAAGCACAGCAAATTTGGCAGAAGCAAAACGAAGCATTGACGGGAGGAACAGCAATTGGAGAATAGCGGCACCGAAAGGTTTATATACTTTCTCAGACAGCACAAACGAACGCTCATAACAGCTTTCGTGGTCGTAATCGTGGTTATGTTATGGTCCAGGTACAGTATCTTGACCGTCACCGTCCAAGGTTCTAATAACTCTAGCGGCGAAATCACTTATCAGATACTAAGACAGGCGGACAAGAACACTATAACCAAAAAAACCTCAGCAAGCTCTATTACCAAACTCGTGCGCAAGGGTGACTACGAGGTAACGGTCAGCCAGGGCGAAAATCATCATTTTATGGTAGCTAAAGCTAAAGGTTTCCTAAGGAGAACCAAACAGGAGGCTACGTTAACGCCAGAAAGAAGCCGCCAGTTTGTCGGCAATAACCCTGACGCCTGTATGTCTTATGGCCCCACATTGATCTCCTATGCCTGTATCAGCGCCACTAACACGATCGCCGTACATGTGCCCGCCACCGAAAAGCAGCCCACCTACACATTAAAAAATCCCCATAAGATAAAAGGCACCGTGGAAGACATTATTGAAACCAGACAAGGAACTATCGGGCTCTTCCGTCATACTAGAGATGAAGAAATACACCGCCATCTGCTGTACTTATTGGACGATACCTACAGACCTATCCACGAGCAAGAGGCCACCAATCTTAACAAAGAGGAGTTTTACAATCTTGTCGTTTATAAAGACGGGTTTGTTGCGTACAACCAGCCGTTAACCGAAGCCCACTACTATGAATCATTAACGACACCTCCTAAAAAAGTTACCCTAACAAGTCCTGGAGAGAATTTGAAGCCGGTAACGGCCTCAGTCGGTCACAACGGAAAAATTGCTGTTCTTTTCTCCAGCGTACAAGATAATGCAGGGGGGCGAAACACCAAGAACATCAAAAATACATTCGCCTTCACAGATCAAAACGGTACAGTAAGTGCTGAGCTTGACGGTAAAGAAATAGGGCAGTTTACCTTGTGCGAGACCAACTACCTGTGCTTGCTTAGCGGCGGCTGGCTGGAAGTGTACGAATTGAAGCAAGATAAACTGGCGTACCAATTCAAGGTTAGCGGCGTGCATACAACCTATAATGTGGCCGGCAGCACCATAGCTCTTAGAGACAACGATGTCTTGAGGCTTGATACCCAAAACAGGCGAGCAGTCATTGACTACACCTTTGGCCCCTACAAGCCATGCGGCGCACAGCCTGCATCACCCACTACCTATCTGCTATGCGTACAGCAAGAAAATGAAGACTCATCAGCCTTGCTTATTAACACTGATCAGCCCGACAAGAGCAGCATAGATAAGAAAGTAGCAGAGCTACTAAGATTACCGGAAGTAAAAGACATCTCACCATACAAACAATACATCTTCGTATCACCGGAGGCTGGTCGGGTGGTACTTAACCCACAGTCAGGTTATTTCGAGTATGATCCTGCGCAAAGAAGAGAAGCAAGCGAAGCAATTAATCAAAAAGTAGAGGAACTCAAAATCGATCGCAGCATCTACAAGATCATAAACACGCTAGATTACTAGCTAGATTCGGCAATCGGAACTATATTGGCCTTACCGATAAAGTGCTGCACAACTATGTCGGCGTCGGTCGTAGTGATAAAGGCTTGATGATCTGTCAAAAACTCAGTCAGGGCCCGCCGCCTGGCACCGTCAAGCTCGCCGAAGACGTCATCAAGTAATAGTAATGGCTTATACGAGCGCTGTTCTTCTACCAACTTGAGCTCCAAAAGCTTCAACCCCAGCAGAAGTGTCCGTACCTCGCCACGGGAGGCTGTCTCAGCGGCTTGTCGTCCGTTCAGCATGACTTGCATATCGTCCCTATGCGGTCCGTATGCCGTAAAACCCCGTTGGTAATCAAGCTCCGTTGAAGTTTCAAGCTTACTAAGCAAGCTTGAACCGTAGTCTCGCTCATCGCACGACGCTTCGTATCTGAGATTAACGACAATTTTATTATTACTAGACAGTTGCCGATAGAAAACCTGGAGATCGGGCTCAAGTTTTTCTACGAGGTTCTTGCGCTGAGCTGCTACAAGACCGCCAAGCTCGCTCAAGCGAACATTCCAAGCGAATAGCTGTGGTGTGGATTTGGGCCCCTGTTTTAGGAGTGCATTTCTCTGGGCTAGAGCTCTCTTGTATTGCCGCCTTAATAAGCCATAATCAGCCACTAATTGCTCAAGTAAATCATCCAAAAAGTCGCGCCTGAGTTCTCGGCCTCCCGTTAGAAGTCGTAAATGATTCGGCTCAAACAGCACTACCGGCAGTTTACGGTTGTATGTTAAACGCTTATGGGGCTGGCCGGATATTTCAAACGTCTTTTGGACTCGCTCCAAAGGGTTTTGTTTTTCTAGTTTCACTGACCTCTGGCCGGTACTGGTGTGCGCATCCAGCCGTGCCCACGGTTCGGCATTCCGGATGAGTTCGTTGTCGCGTACACGGTATGATGACCCAGAACATACCATCTGGATCGCTTCCAGTAGGTTAGTTTTGCCGCTGGCGTTTGGACCGACGATTATATTAACACCAGGATCGAATTCAAACAGCTCGTCAGTGTATGAGCGGAAATGCAGGAGGCGTATGTCTTGTACCATACGTCTATTGTAGCGAGCTGTTAGCTCTTAAGGGGCATAATAATATGTGTGTAGTCGGGGCTGGCCGGATCCCGCAGGATAGATGGTTCCAGTTTGCCATTAAAAGCAAAGTTTACCGTATCGCCATGCATAACATTAAGCGCATCTAGTAGATAACGAGAGTTAAGTGTTATGACGCCGTCTCCAGTAACTTCGGCACTGGCGCTTGCCGTATTCTCGCCCAGCTGGGAAGCAACTGACCTGATGCTAAGCTGTTGGCTTTTATCGTCAACATTAATCGTGATACTGCCGGCACTTTCGCGGGCGAAAAGGCTTGAAACCTTGGCTACATTCGCCAACTCGCTGCGTTTTAGTGTTGCCTGGGTAGAAAAGTCCTTTGGTATAAGTTTGCGGTAGTCCGGATAACTTCCTTCAATAAGTCTGGTCACAAGCTCAACATCACCAACCTTGAATAACATCTGTTGCTCGTCGTGCACAACCTGCACATCCTCGTCATAATCACCGAGTATGCGCAACAGATCTTGCATGGCATTGGCAGGTACAAGTAGGTTTATGTCGTCCTTTGTTTTCATAAGTGCCTTTTCCGCCAAACGATAGCTGTCGGTAGCAGCTCCGTACAACATGCCTTCGTAGCTATGAAGAAATACGCCAGTCAAAACAGGGCGGGCTTCGTCGTTGGAAGCTGCGATAATTATCTGTTGCAGACCGTTTTTTAGTACTTTGCCTGGTATATTCCAAGTCGTCCCCTTGCTGATGTCGGGCATAACAGGGAAGTCTTCAGCGCTTATGCCGTTAATTGTGGACTCGTATTTGTCGGTTTTGATATGTAGTCGGTTCTCGTCCAATTCCAAATCTATAACACCGGCAGGCAGGCTGCTGACAAAATCTTGCATAAGACGGGCAGGAACGGTAATCGCGCCTTCTTTGGCAACCTTTGACCCAATGTAATGTGTTATCGCAATATCTAAGTTGGTGCCGGCGATACTGAGACGATTGCCGACGGTTTTAAGGAGAACGTTAGCGAGAACAGGTAGAGTACCTCTCGTATTAGCTACACGAGCAACAGTATTTAAGGCTTTGGACAAATTTTCCTGGGTTACCTGCAGCTTCATTACTATCTCCTTTTTATACTTCGTTATTTGAGTTATAGGCTATGTGGAAAGTGTGGGAAAACCAAAATAACCCCTTTGATTTGAAATTATGGCTGTGGGTAACATGTGTTTGCTGGGCCAGTATGCTGTGCACGATAACGGGACTTTTACCCTGCCCAAAACTACTTAACATAGCGGGTGTGTAAAAGCCCATGAGTTTGAGCACAGGCTTTACAAGCGCTTTTACACGGTTATTGCACAGGCTATGCATAGAGTCGCTCCTTGATTTCGGATATAGCTCCGCGTATGTCGGGGTCATAACTGGCTTCTTTCTCAATCTTTTCAACCGAATGAATAGCTGTAGTGTGGTCTTTGCGCCCCAGCTCGCGGGCTATTTTAGGAAAACTTAGGTGCAGTTCACTTCGCAGCATATACATGGCGATTTGTCTCGGTACGACGATGTCTTTGTCGCGCTTGGGGCCAAGTATTTCCTCAAGCGGGATCTGGAAATGCTTAGCTGTACGTTCAATTATCTGCTTGGCACTAATGTGCTTAGGCCTGGTCTTCACGCTGCTTAGCAGGCTGGTTGCAATGCCGATTTCCGGGTCTAGACCTCTCATCTCACAGAATGCCAGCAGTTGGTTGAGGGCGCCTTCCAGTTCACGTATGTTGGTCTGGATGAGGTTGGCTAAATACTCTACGACATCAGGCGGGAGGCTGACGTTATGCGTACTGGCCTTGGTTTGAACAATAGCGCAACGCGTTTCAAAATCCGGAATCTGCATATCAATGGTCATCCCCCAGGCAAAACGTGAGCGTAGTCGCTCTTCAAGTGTCGGGATATCTTTTGGCGGCTTATCGCTGCTTATAATGATTTGCTTGTTTGCCTGGTGCAACGCATTGAAAGTATGGAAGAACTCTTCCTGTGTTTTTTCCTTGCCGGCAATAAACTGCACGTCATCAATAATTAACACGTCCGCACCACGGTAGTAGCCGGCAAAATCAGTGTTCTTTTTGAACCGTATAGCGTCTAAGAACTCCTGCACGAACTGCTCAGTTGATACGTAGACTACCCGCGCGTTTGGGTTATTGGCGAGCAGGGCATTCCCAACTGCTTGGACTAGGTGGGTTTTGCCTATGCCAACTCCTCCGTAAACAAAGAGCGGATTGTATTTTGTGCCAGGTGTTTGAGCTATGGCCTGGCACGCGGCGTACGCAAGCTCGTTACCCGACCCGACTATGAAATTTTCGAATGTGTAGCGTTCATTCAGACCTTGCCGGTAGGTATGCGTCAAGGCTGAAGGGCCGGTATGTCGAGGTACCGACTCATTGCTGTTTCGGTTACTGAGAATAACGGTGTCTTCTTCGTGCTTTCTGGAGGAAGGCTTGATTACGGAATGGATCTTATACTCAACACGCTCAGGGTTCACGCCGTTTTTGCTTAACGTATCAATGACTAATTGGTTATATTTACTTTCCAGTTGTTGTTTTATAAAGACGTTTGGTACCCCTACGATTAGAACGTCGTCTTTGTAGCGGATAAGACGGGTATTCTTGAACCAGGTGACGAAACTTGCCCTAGAAACAGATAATTCTATCTCCCCTAAGACGGCTTGCCACAAGCTATCCTGCATTATTTTCCCTCTCAGCTGCTACATGTTATTCACGAATCATAATAACAAAAAAACGCCAGTTTTCCACAACCCAGCCGTTAAATGGAACTTTCCCGAATAAAAGCCCCTAAACAGAGAACAGTTATGCACAGGAATTTTCTGTCTCTGTTAATGTGTGGATAAAGATTATGTAAAAGTGGATAACACTTTCATTTCTGTGGCTTTTTATTGTTAATTCCACACAGGCCGGCCCGTTTAGCAGCCAAGTTGACCAACAGAGGTGAATAGAGTAGACTTATATTCTATGCCAAAGAAAACACATCAACCCAAGAAGCGTCAGCGCGCCCGTGAGCACGGTTTTATGAAGCGAATGGCCAGCAAAGCCGGCCGAGCCGTTCTCAAGCGCCGCCGCAATAAGGGTCGCAAGCAACTCTCCGCCTAGCCACTTGCCGGGCTTGTATACTGTTCAATCTATACCGCCTACGAAATTATGGTAGGTATTGTGTATTCGGCAGGTCTATAATTACAATCAATGATTTCAAAACCGCACAGATTCCATGGCTATGGCAGTTTGCGCTATGTGTATAACAATGGCAAAACTGTGCGCGGCCCGCTTTGCTCACTTAAATACACTCTTAACGAGCGGCGTAAAACTTACCGGCTTGCGGTCGTGGTGAGTAAAAAGGTCAGCAAGTCGGCTGTAATCCGTAACCGCATACGCCGCCGCGTCTATGAAACAGTTCGCCTTTTAGAGTACAAAATTGACGCGCCTTACGACCTGGTCCTCACTGTTTTCAGTGAGAATGTAGCTACGCTTGGCGAGGCGGAGCTTAGCCGTGCTATCCGGGCCCAATTCAAGCAAGCTGGCGTAATCTGACCGTACTAGACTTTCTGCCAAACGCTGGCGTGATATCATATATCGGAAAACACTGTCAGGAGTACCATGTTTGAGCTTTTGATTGTTAAACCGATTTTTAACCTTCTGGTATTTATTTATGCCTTGCTGCCGGGGCATAATTTCGGCCTGGCGCTTGTTATATTCACTATAGTTGTTCGGCTCCTCATGTGGCCGCTGGTTAAAAAGCAGCTTCACCACGCCAAGGCCATGCGCCAGCTTCAGCCGGAAATCAAGCGCATTAAACAGGCCGCCAAAGGCAATCGCCAGCAAGAATCGCTCATGATCATGGAGCTCTACAAAGAGCGGCAGATCAGCCCGTTCGGCAGCATTGGCATACTGATCGTCCAGCTGATTATTCTAATTGGTCTTTATCAGGGACTGCAGCGGGTGATAGCCGATCCGCAGGCGGTCATCACTTATTCCTACAGCTGGCTCAATAACTTTGCCTGGATGAAGGAGCTTGCTGGAGATATTGGCAAGTTCGATGAAACGTTCCTGGGTTTTGTTGACCTGACCAAGAGCGCCATAATGCAGAACGGCGGTATTTACTGGCCGGCTATGTTGCTCGTCGTCGGCAGTGCCGTGACGCAGTACTATCAGAGCAAACAGCTCATGCCAAGCGACAAGGATGCGCGCTCTTTGCGCAAAATCCTAAAAGAGGCAAGCAGCGGTAAGCAGGCTGACCAATCGGAAGTCCAAGCCGCAACCGGCCGCAGCATGCGCATTATGATACCAGCTCTTATCTTTATATTTACCGTAGGGCTTGCCTCGGCCTTGGCACTTTACTGGTTCGTGAGCGGCATTGTTGCTTACTGGCAGCAGGGCCTGATCCTAAAGCAGGACGAACACGAACTCGAAACAGCCACCGACTCACCGTCTAAGAAAAATGTTATAGAAGGCGAAGTCGTCAAAAAGCCCAGTAAAACAGCCAAACCATCCAAGAAAAAGCCAGCCGCCAAATCTAAGCGGAGAAAAAAGTGATGTTAGGCGACGATGACAAACAAGACATAGAAGCAGCCATTCAATACGCCAAAAAATACCTAGAAGACATCCTGTCTTTCTTCGGGCTTAACACTGATGTTTATGCCACCACAGAGGATGAAGTCATTGAATTGAACGTTCCCAGCACACCTCTTAACGGCTTCCTGATTGGCCAGCGCGGGGACACCATGCGTGCTTTGCAGTTCATGACCAGCAACGCACTCAAGAACAATGGCTACGCATATACTAGAGTCAATATCGATGTAGCCGACTACAAAAAATCTCGTGCCAGCCGTTTGGCCTCCACGGCCGAAGGGTGGGTCAGACAAGTGCTGGAGTCGGGCGAGCCGATGCATCTCAAGCCGATGAATTCAGCTGATCGCCGCACGATTCACAAGCTTGCAAGCGATAACGGTCTTATTACGGAGTCAGAAGGCGAGGGGCAGGACCGCCATGTTGTTTTGAAACCGGCAGAGCCTACCACCAAGAAGAAGGCTAAAGTTGACGAGACAGAAGAGCCAACTTCTTCAGGCGAAGAATAAAAACACCCAAGAACGGCTCACAGAACCCAAGTACACTCCACAATCCAACACCCGTGTTATGCACGTCCATCTTAATGTTAAAGACTGTTCCCTGCCATCTTAGTATTTTTACCATATGGAACAAAAACTAGGATTGGGATTTATGTGGAATGGCGATAAGCAGGTCGGGACTTGGGCTGCGCCTTTAATTACTGGCGCGAGTGTATAAATAGTTAATGGTTTGAAATAATAACGACAATATAAGTTAGCAGGCCTGGCTGTGTTAATGGTATAAATGATCATAAGTAAAGATTTAGGAGATTGGTGGGTATGAGTCGAAGACGCAAACTATTTATAGGCTTTGGTGTATTTATGCTCTTGTTCGGTGCTTTTTACATTGACACTTCGGTGTATCCTTTTACCAGCCTGAAACCGAACTTTGCTGATGTTGAGCGCGTATTCAACCGTATGCAATTCCCGGCCGATTGGCAAGAGATTCGCTCATCTGAAAATCGTGGTATTGGCGGCCGCCAATGCCCCATTGAGTCCTCCACTCGTTGTTTCCATAAAAGCAAGACTTTTTCTGTTCCAGAAAATGTGAAACCTGAAGACGTAAAAACTATTCTCATGCAAACTGGCTGTCCTGCTGTATCAATTACAGATGTTAGTTATGAAACTGATCCTGAAGATTCAAAGAGCTTAGAATGTTCTATTGAGAGGCTTGATATTAGCGGAGGACACAAAGGGCCAGAGAATGAGGTTTATATATCAGTGGGTAAATAAATTACTAGTTTGTGTTTTAGTTTTTGTCACAATTCAACTTACGGCCAATACGAGCGCTGAAACTATAGACAATAATTCTAATCTATGCGCTGACATTGTGCTCCTTTTTGCTAGAGGTTCTTCACAAAATAAAGAAGGCCTTTTGTTAAATAATCCCTATCATCCCGACTTCACAGATCTTGAACCTGAGACGCACAGGTTTTTTGAAACCTTTAAGGCGCAGCTGGATTCAAGCTACCCTAATGTAAAATATAAGGCTCATTCCGTGCATGATTTCCCTGGCCTTTATAACCACGATGGCTATAAGGCGGTATCAATCTTCAAATCGGGCATGCCATGGTTAAGCCCCAATGCACTCAATGCGGAGTTTTCATGGTTTTCCGGCGATTACCGTGAAAGCGTAGCTAATGGCGCTGATGAAGTAGCCGGTTTTGTTAAGCATCAGAAAGCTCTGTGCGCGGATCAAAGAATAATTATGGGCGGCTACTCACAAGGGGCGCATGTTATCGGTGAGGCCCTCTTCAAACTTACGGAGCAGGAGCGCGAAAACATTAGTGGCGTTGCGCTGTTTGGTGACCCCAAGTTTTATGCCGATAATAAGCCATGGAAGCGTGGTACGGCCAGCGACAAAGATCGAGGGCTAGCAGATGCCAGAATCCCATACCTTCCTGAAGATATGGAAAGAAAAGCAGTCAGCTGGTGCTTTAAGGATGATTTTATCTGTGCCGGTGCATCCGGTATAAGAAAAAATGCAGCTAATGGCCATATTAGGTATGCAGAGTACGGAGTACAGCAAGCGGCCATAGAATTGGTTCAAAAGGCGGCTCCTGAATTGTATGCGCTTGAGAGGTGGCGCAATGGCACGGATCCCGGCGAGCGGCCCAAGCCTCCCGCTCCGCATACTTCCATCACTCAGCCCCGGGACTTTATGTTTCTCGTAAACTACAGCGGCGGCGTGAACGACATGTTAAGCACTTTGCGCGGCGCAACCTCCCAGGTTATGCCCGACTTTGTATCAAAAGCCCGCTATGGGGTTGCGGATTTTAGCGAACTTGACGGCAGCCCTCATTACATTCCTCGCATCAACATACGCCAGAATCTACAATGGCTTGATCCGAACGCTACAGCTCTTCATAGGACGTTCATTAACAGACTTAGCTGGGGGACGTGGAGCGGTGGGGGTGCTGACCTGGCCGATCCGCACATTATGGCCATAGAACGTCTGTCTACCTACTCCGGCTGGAACCCTGAGGCCATTAAGCACCTTGTGCTTATATCCGAACGTCCGATGAAAGAAACGTACACTTACAACATATGCAACTCAAGCATTCGTACTAGCATTGGCCACACCACCTATCCGTGCCTGACCGACCCCGCTCAGGATACGCATCCCGTTAATATCCATTCCGATATTTGTGATACCGCCTGGCAGGTTATAACCCAAGTTGAGTGTACGCTGGGGCTTAAGACACCTGCCTCAACCTATGAGATAACGAGAACTACACGAGATGCGCTGACCATAGCCCAGGCAAACGGTATTGCCGTAACCATTGTAGTGCCGCACAGACTTACGCATCCTCAACCAGACTTCAATAAAGATGCTACGCTGACGCAACTCGAAAATTTTGCCAAGAGTACCGGCGGGCTGTTTATTGAGTACGACGTGTTTAACACTGCAAGTTACAGCGACATGATGTACCGGGTACTGAATCATCGGCCCAAGCAGCTGCTGCTTACGCATCAAGATGTACTTACGGAACCGCTTAATACTAAGCCGACTCGGCATGTCCTAGGCAAAACCAGCGTGCCGATTACGTTTGATGTCTCACAGAGTCCTGACATCTATGATGTGTACAAATGGGACTATAACGGTGACGGCAGGTGGGATGAGACCACCAATTCGCCAGTCAGTGAACATGTTTTTGCCGATCCAAGTACTGACGGTTTTGTTCGGGTAAGCGGTTTTGCAATGGAAAGCTCGGATCAACCCGAAGCTTCGCTAACCTTGCCGCTGACAGTCGAGGCTTACGATGGGCCGCTGCTAGCCCAATTCAATTCGCTGCCACTGCCTGAAAACATTAAAGCCCGGAAAAGCACCGACGGCACAATACGTATAACCTGGAAGAATGCCCGCCCTGACACTATCTTTATGATTGCTGATCCAGCCAGCGGCACGCCGCTCTATAGCGTGCCGGCAGAGGCAGGCGAGTTTACATTTCAACCAGAGGACTCGGGCTATGCTGTACTTGAGGTATGGCTTTTAGGAGAGGCGGCAGCTTCACCTCGTCAAAGTATTGCCGTGGAAGAAGAGCAACCCGGCACTAATCCTTCTGGAGAAAACGACAAGACTGGCTTAGGGGAGTCAAGCCCCTGGTCACAGCACCGTCAAAGCTCTTCTAGTAATTCAGCTACGCAGTCAGCCCAAAACGGTACGGGAGAAGTTAGTGCTGAATCGTCAACTGTACTTGCAGCCAGTACTAGCGTGCCTGAACCCCGTGCACTGCAGCAGGATAGCCAGCTGAATACTGCTAGTCCCAGTAAAGTACTTGCTGTGACTAGTGACACTGACTTTGGTGGCGACACAAGGTCAACAAACAGACCATCCTACCTATATACTCTGATGGTAACTATAGCCGGATTAGTATTGCTGACAAGTGTTCTTCTGGCAAAAAAACTTTACGCATCCAGACATGTACAGTAATAAGCAGTAGCTTGCTGCTGCGTGGTATTATTTTAAGGTGAAACCGTTGATCGGCATTACGGCCGGCGAAATACAAAATAAACTAAAACCGTGGTCGCCCATAGTATATGGGCAGACCCATCATTACGTTGATTCGATTATCAGTGCCGGCGGCATCCCCATCATCATTCCGTTGACCCGCAATTTGTCTGTACTTGATGTCATTTATGCCAAGCTTGACGGCCTGCTCTTCTCTGGCGGCAATGATATAGATCCTGCCAACTACGGAGAAAAGCCGAGAGCGGATAATCTGGATATATCCAAGCTGCGCGACAAGGTAGATTTGCATTTGGTGAGACGCGCGCTCAAGGATCAGAAACCGACCTTGGGTATCTGCCGCGGTATGCAGCTGATCAATGTAGCCTGCGACGGCAAGCTTTATCAGGATATCTCCAAGGATTTACCGAACGCACAGGACCACGAAGCCTCGTCACATGCCGGAGACGTCACCCATATTGCACATAGCCTAAAGATTGCCGAGCATTCCAAACTGGCCGCGCTCGTCGGCACAGAACCACTTCAAACCAACGCCCATCACCATCAGGCGGTCAAAGCGGTAGGTGATAACCTGCAAGCTGTGGCATGGGCGGAGGACGGCATCATTGAGGCGATTGAGAACCCGGGCGATCCGTTTGTCTTTGGCATACAGTCACACCCGGAATCTCTTACGGCCATGGAGCAGCGCTGGCGGAAACTATTTGAAGCACTGGTCGAAGCTTCGCAGGCGCAACAGCAAGCTCCTAGTCTTAAGGCCTTTGAACTAGAGACAGCCTAG
>CBKXXB010000017.1:0-16912 GCA_966685145.1 uncultured bacterium
TAATATTGCAAATATAGTGGGTACTTCTTCTTACTATTTGTGGCTATCATTTAGTCAACACAGGCACAACAGTTTTGGTTTCTGGCGCTTGGTATTCTACTATACGCTCGCCTGAGATCGTTGTGAAACGCATTGACAGTACTGAAGCCACGTAATCGGTGCCGTAATGTCTGGCCGATGTAGCCACATCACCCACCGCCACCTTAAGCACGCCATATTTATGAGCCACCAAACTCCCGTCTTCGGATATGGGGACAACCATATGTACGGCACGGCTGACGACTCCTGAATCATCTATGTCAGCCAACTGCAGCGGTTGCAGCAGCCGGCTGATGTGCGCATGATCGCTGGTCTCTGCAACATCCTCATAACCAATTGCTTTTCGGCTGGCCCGAAAAGCTGCCCTGTTGGCAAGCTGAACGTTTCCACCGCAAAGCAAAGCCGCAAAGGCGTGGCAATCTACCTGGCCACCCCTTGCTTCAAGTTGGTAGGTCCTACGAATCGCCTCGGCAAGAGACCGAACCACGTAGGGTTCTATCTGCTCGCGTCGGCCATTGATCACAATAAATTCCACGTCCTCTGCTATACACTCCGGCGGCGTGGCTAACACATTATCTTCGGTGTTGCACCTCTCGGGGTACACGGCGGCATTAGTAAACTCAATTGCCTCCCCGCTTGGTACATATGCGAAATATGTGATTGCCATAGGTATATTCTAAAATGTTCCGTATAGCCAAGCAATTTGAGGGAACAGGACTAGCGATGGTGGTGATAAGTGCGACGCTGGCGTCGCATGGTTTCGTAACATACAGGCAAGCTTTCCGTCTGGGAATTGTCACGCCCGCATGTTCCTATTTTGGAGCCGGTAATATCATTGTCGGGACATGGTCCCGTAAAAGCTCTCAGCTCATCAATGGACTCTAGCGTATCAAGATTGTGGGCCGCCTCTATTGCCCCCAGCGTATCAGCCATGGAAAGAGCCGTGCGTCCAACATTGAGCCGACTGCGTGCATCCAGTTTCCACTTGTTTTTCAGACGTGAAACATGTCGGGCATCCATAATACCGTCCACCGCCTCGACGGTTGAATTGTGAAGTTCTTTCAAGTCCTTGACTAACCCGTAAGTACTACCTTCAATAGTAAGCTCTATACCAAACCCCGGACTGCAATCAATTATGTCTTCGTCTAGCGCTGATATTTCGTCTCTTCTGTTCTGATCTATAAGAGATAGAACGCGACCAGCGACAGCCTCTACCAGGGTCTGGCTTTCAACCACATCCAAGGTAATTTCCCACCTAGGAGTTTCCTCTATATAAGTCGTAAGGATTTCCATAGTCGCGTTTTTATCCCAAGCTTTGTCTTATGTATATGACCATGAAGACCAAAAGTCAATTATTGTAACCATTAAATGATCCCAACGGGGATGCTAAATATTTCCTATCAGAGGATCTTCATCCTGCCAGTACTCGATTGTTTTACTAAGGAGCAATCTGGGATAGCGGGACAGACGGCTTTCTGCATCGATAATGCCAACCTTTAGTTGTTCGCCGTCTTGCTTGATCGGGAAAGTATTTTCATCTACTTCCGACCAATTGATAAGCATGGGGTTTCTACCGCGCCGTAAAAGTGCCCTTGAACAATATCGCGGGAGTTCAATAGTAAGCGCTAAATAGCGTTCCCAATCAGGATCACCAGGATGCGGATAGCGGCCCGGGTGGAGCCTGGTCATTAAGGTATAATGCCGAGCGTTTCTTCCTCCCAGCATCAGATGGCCCAAATACCTCGGTGTCACATAGTTCTGATCACCATCCAGAGCACGTTCAAGCGCCACGTTAGCCGCTAAATTAGCCAATACAGCCCGTCTGGTAACGGCCCGATTCTTGAACTCACCTTCAAACCAGAATTCCGGAAAGTGTTTCTTTACCAAAATATCAGTGCCATTCACCGAATAAACGGCCGATTTGCCACCCTGACTAAGTTTTTCAAAATCGGGTTTATTATCTACAGCCTGGTCAGGGCGAGTTACAAGGTGAGCAAGACCTGCTTCTTCTAGGATTGGCAGATGACGCTCCGGGAAAATGGCGGTAGCGTGCGGAGTTTCTTGGGCTGACCAGCCGTAAAGTGGGTTTAGCATCGTATTAATTTAGAAAACAAAAAAGCTCGAGATTCCCTCAAGCTTTTGTGGTGGAGCTGCCGGGTACTACCCCCGGGTCCGCTAGTTTAACATGTCAGTCTATCCTACAGGCATAGGTCATTTGAATTACGTCCGTGAATGGAAATGACCAAAATATCACGTCCGTTCGATCCTAAATCTTAACCCGACTACGGATCACTCGTCAGGAGCATCCAGAAAATATAGTACGGTACTCAACTATCTGGCATCGTCGAACCCGTAGCTGTATGCAATTAAGCTACAGCGAATGCAAAACTTCGTTGTGGTGCGAAAGCACGCGCAACGAAAGCTTTAGCACGAGAAAATGCTGTTGCATTTACTGTGGTTCACCCTATAACGCTGAGTAAGCGGCCTGCTGATCTAACTGTTAAAATCCAACGTCGAGCTTAAAATCAGCCCCGTGACCTGTTATTTTAACACTAAGTTACATGTTTAGCAAGGTGCTTATACTTTGCGGTATTTATCTATTCGCTATCGGGCGATACCTGGACGTCTGATGTTATTAGACGTCTCTTGAGTTGCTGCAAAACAGGAGTCATGTGCCGTCTCACACGAAACGGTACCTTGTCAAAGTACCATAACTGCATCTGCTCTACGGCCCAATCAAGGTCATGCGGTCTCGTTCTTGCAATGTGCTCTCGCAGCTCGACAAGCGGTGTAAAGTAATCACCGGGCAAAGGAGTATAGTCTACGGAGACAAGTGCATCTTCATAAGCAGTAATGTTTCTTATATCTTTAGGACGTGCCCTTTTAGTCATGTTGTGTATATGTCGCATGGTGTCAGGGTGAAATGTTCGTATGCGCACACCGTTAATCTTTGCCGGATATGGTTCAAATACTTCTGGCGGCAAATCAACGGTGACTGCAGGCTTAACCCCCATTAGCGTAACGGTTGCTGCATCAGAAGTGCTATCCAATCGAATTACTCCTTGAAGCGCATTATCAACAGGGAACGGTTCGACCTCGACTTCAGCCAACCGAACTCCGCAACCAGTGGTGGCGGTAAGGTCTATGTCTCTAACAAGATTGTCGGGTTTGCGTAAAGGCAGCTCAACACCGACGATAGCGGCCCGGCCAACTGACCCTACAACAATAGCGTCCGGGTGTTCGGAAACAAGCATATCCAGCTGTGTCTTCCAGGCGCCAGGCGTATGTAGTTCGGGGCAATAAAGCGCTTCTGCCAACTCATTAAACTCTTATAACTATATACTACCATATTAATGCTAGTTTTGCAATATCTATAGCACAACCAAAGGGTTACGTGCCGATAGATTCTGAACTGATCAGGTTGCACCGACCCGGTTTATTACCCCTACAGGCCTCAGCGTGCATGGCATTCAATAGTTCGCCCAGTTGCGCTTGCTGCTTATCGTTCAGACGGGCGAACATCGGCGCATGATATTGGTTTAGTACGCTCATTGCTTCTTCGGCTCTAGTTAGGCCCTTTGATGTAAGCACGGTGATATGTTCACGGCGGCTGCGCGGGTTCACGCGGCTTTCTACCAGACCCTTGTCGTGCATAAGCCTGATCTGCCGGCTTATACTGGCCTCTGTCTGGCCGAGTGCTTTAGCTATGTGCTTTTGTTGCACCCCTTCATTCCATCGCAACGCCATCATAATCTTGAACTGCGAAAAGCCTATGTCAAGCCGTTCCTGAAGAGCTTGATCGGATTGGCGGTCAAGAACAAATGAAATATGATGAATGAGATATCCAAGCTGCTGGGTTGGAAGCATTAGTGTTTCTCCACTAGTCACTTTGCACGTTAAGTCTTAACTCGTCAAGTATCATTCGAAAGGGCGGGTGAGTAGAAAACTGTAAGCACCGTCAGATACCTTTTTGGAACTATTACTCATTAAAGCTCTGGTACAGCCTGTGCCAATTATCAAGCGAAAGTTCCTGAGGTCGGGACATGGGATTAATCCCGGCTGAATTCAGCACTTGCCCGACTTGCTCCTTGGGCATGCGTAGACCGGCTGATAAGGAGTTATGGAGTGTTTTTCGGCGGTTACTGAAACCAGCCTTGAGCAAACGGTGGAGCTGTTTGTGGTCCACATCATCCCAGAGAGGCCGCTGGTGTTTTTTGAGCACCAAGATTTGTGAGTCGACTTTGGGTGGCGGCGCAAATAAGCGAGCCGGTACGACTTGCCCGAGACTTACTTGGTATTCAAGCTGCACGATTACCGAAATCAGACTCAACGCCCCGGGCTGTGCAGCTACGCGCTCTGCAACTTCCTTCTGTACCAGCAGCGCCGCAACGACCGGCTTGTGAGTCGCATCTGTAAGAATACGCAGCAAGTTAGCTGTCAAGTAGTAAGGGATATTAGCAACGATCTTGTACCTGTCCGGCATCCCTCCAAGATCATAGGTACGGATATCGCTATGCTCTACCCAAAAACGCGTACTTGGCAGATGACCAAACTTTTGCTGGAGGCCTGGGATAAGAGACTCATCATATTCAATCGCGACTACCTCAGCCTGACGGCCTAGTAAGTGCTCGGTGAGCGTTCCCTGTCCCGGACCGATTTCAAGCACAACGTCATCCGCCTGAACACCGGCGGCATCGCACATCGCCTCCAGGCTGGCACTGTCGTTCAACCAATGCTGCCCCAGAGATTTTTTAGCTTCAATAGGTTCCATTACCTAAGTTTAGCTAACTTCCGGCAACGGCACACCTATATCACGAAGCGCATTGTAGCGCCTGCGGCTTAGGCCATGCGTAATTAGAACCAGGTCTTCAACCTCAACCTCTCTTGTCACACAATGCATAAGTATGGAAGCACCCAGTTCTATTTGGTATCCGCGCAGTCGAGCGTCACGATCTCGCTTGGCAATTATTTTGTCATCAAAGCTAGACGTAAGCTCTGCCACGGTACTATGCGTGCGAGCATTGATGTCGGCCTTAGCTTTAGAGCGCGTACGGTAACCGCTCAACGGACGCCTGGCTATAGCTTCATGAAGGCCCCTATGGCGCAGCTCTGCCTGGGTATCTCTCATACCTAAAAGATTATTGGCCGTTCCCTCTTCTGATCTGGCCAGCTGAACGGCTGCTTGCTCACAAACCACTAGATAGTCTCGGCGGCCACCGCTTAGCTCTATCCATTGTGCGGGCGTCGGATCTTCAACAAAACCCGCCTGAAGAACCCCCAAGCCGCGCACTACGTCCTGGAGTCTGCGTTCGAGTAAAAGATGATTAACACCCTCCGCCTGGGCAGAGAAAGACTCATCAAAATCACCGGTCATTGACATATATTCTATATATAACAATAAACAGTAGTCTTTGTCTATAGGTCTAGTAGTTTTAGTCCAATTTCTTCGGAAAAAGTCCGCGTCAAGCCTTCTTTATACCACCTATGAAGCAGGATTTCGCAAGTTGCCGCTACCTCCAGCTCTTTGACGTGACCGGCATAAGCGTTCATTTCAGCGTCTGAGAAGGTGCCGTGTATGTGTAGAGCCGGCTCGTCCCCTTCCCAGGCAACATTACCCTGAAGATTGTCAATCTCAAGCAGATGATCAAGCTTCTTCCAGTGATACTGTTTAGCAGGTAGGTCGTAGAAGTGCAGTTCTACCCACTGGGCGCCGCCCAGGCCGCTCAGCCATGCGCCGGTTATATGTTCGTGGCGCACAAGCTGAGTAAGGCTATTTACTAGGAGCTCGCCCTTTTCCAGACGCACCAGCCAGTTATAACCATCAAACTGATATTTCATATGTCTCAACCCCCGGAGTAAGCAGCGGATACACATCAATCGTCGGCTCCTCGTAAGGATGCGCATCACGTATAGCGGCCAAGACCACACTGACCCGTTCTTGCTCGCTGGTGATTTCGATTCTTTCCTCGGGTACTTCTTCGTATTTGCCCACCGCGCCAATCGCAGGATGAGCGCCTTCCTCGGGCTTGAACCGTCCGATACCTTTTACCGAAAAGCTACAAAAGGTGTAGTTGCCAATGCGGCCGCCGCCGGCTACGCCGATCGCTTGTCTTACCGCGTCAGCATGGGTTTCCGGAACATGAACGACAATTTTCACCAGCTCACTCATACCCCAAGTATAGCGCAGGCATCGTAGCTTCAGGAAGAGCAGCGTCGGTTCTTCTGAGGGAGGAGAGCAGACCGAGCAGGCGATTCATTCGGCTGCCCGGCTCGATGAGAGGAGGAGTCACCTCCTCTCAATTGTATTACCACCACCGTTGCATCTGCCACTTCTCAAAGGCATTAGTCCAGCTGCCATACCGCCCTACAGCATAGCTGTTAAAGAAGCGCATCTGACATACCGCATCAGATTCCCAGCTTGGGCAGGCCCGCGCTAATTTACTGCCGGGGCAAGCCTGTCCGAGACCGGCACAGCCGTTAGCATTCATCGCATTTACTCGCCAACCGGATTCGTGGCTGATAATGTAGTCGGCTGCGTAGAATTCACTGGAACTTATACCTGCTGCAGCCATGATTTCTGCTTTGTTGCCAGCGACAACTGGAGCTTTTCGGCCTTTGGCCACCACCCGCTTCACTGGCTGTTCAACAATCACTTCCTGGAGCATCTTTCTGCCCGTCTCGACTTCATTCTCAAGTGAAATCTCATATGTCACTATGCGCTTGCCGGGCTTACCCGGGTCGCGCACACGGGTAGTGCCAAGCGTAAGGTTATAGTCATCCACAGTTTCAGTCGGTGGATCAACGATTTCTTCGACTTGTTCGATTTTAGTGCCGAATCGGGCAATGATTATCTGAGTAGATGGCGTAATTAACGTTTCAGGAGCAGGCTGCAGCGTATCACCCTCGTTTACCTTGACGCCTTTCTCGGCCAGCAGTTCGCTGACGGTGGTGGCATGGGTACGGACGATAACAATATTGCCGTACAGATTTATCGTGGCTGGTACAGCCCGGTCAACAACTACTTTCTCAGCTACAGCACCCTGCTGGACAGCTTTGACAGGATCCGTAACGTCTGACAGGACCTTGGTAACGCGGTCTTCAGGATATATTGTCAATCCTGCCTTTTTAGCAATTCTCTCTGGTGTAGGCTCGGCCGTGACAATAGTAGCCTGAGAGCCTTCGTCTTCTACCAGAACCGTGCGGGCCCGATATACATTGACCTGGAAGCCACTGTCGGTAATCTCAGTGTCCAGGTTGGGCTCTACGATATCGTTCTGCCTAATGCCAACGCCGAGCCGCCCAAGCAGCTCGCCCACCGTGCGGGCCCGTGTAGGCACGACTTGCGTCTCACCGTCAACATAGAGCTGCACGACCCGCGAGTCAGTGGCACCAATTGTCTGGCCGCTCATGCCAATGACGGCCACGATGGTCGCAAAAAATAATATCAGGAACGTCACAACTGGGATGACGAACGGATGATGTCTAAAATAGTTGGTTCTTGACGGACGCTTGCGTCCGCCAGAGGGTTTATTCTTACTCAAAGGCATAGTCTCGGTTGGCTAAGAACGATATGTCGCAGCTCTTATAGTAGCCGTAATGTAGTATAACACCTTAGACTAGGCCCTGCCACGAGCTCAAAAGGCGTTTCGTATCCTCCGTTATGTCGTCCAACGAAAGTGCCGTCTTAATGGGCAGCCAGGTTGCAGCGGTTAGCTCGAACCGCCGCGGATGCGGCTCCTGCCACGTAGGTAAGTAATATGTGAATGCTATAAACTTGAACGTTAAGCCGTCACCCTTAGTGTGGCCTTCGGCCAGCAGCTTCATCCGGTCAGATTCAAGCTTCAGCCCTGTTTCCTCCTTGACCTCTCGGATAGCTCCGGCTAAAGCCGGTTCGCTAGGCCGTAGCCCGCCGCCGGGCAGAGCATAACGACCGCTGCTCAGCCAGCCTCTGACAAGCAGCACTTCGCTGTCAGTATGAATAATCACGCGAGTGCGGCGCGTCCACCTCATAGAAAGCCACAGAATCGGCCAACCCAGGTAAAAAGCAGCTTTGCCGGCCAGGTTCCAAAGCCTACGCATAGACCGGCCTTTTCAAGATAACTTCTCCAGAGGAGCGAAGGCCACGTTCAGTTTTTTGCTGCCCTTGCCTTTGAAATAGACCGTTACGTTATCGCCGTCTATATCCAGTACAACTCCCGTACCGAAAGCCTGATGCTTGACCTGGTCGCCCTCGTTCAGTTCGGGTATATATCGCGGCTCATCATAATTCGGATGAGTCTGGTCGGTCTGTGATCTCCAAGAGTGAGCGTCAAAGTCATTGCCCGCATTGAACTGACCATCAATTTCGCTCAAGAAGCGTGATGGCGGATTATGTTGCATGCCCCCGTAAAGCATGCGGGAAATTGCATATAGCATATGCAGCTCTTCTTTAGCTCTGGTCATCCCCACGTAACACAAGCGTCGTTCTTCCTCCATTTCGGCTGGGTCGTAAAGTGCTCTTGAATGCGGGAATAAAGTCTCTTCCATGCCAGTCATGAAAACTGTCGGAAATTCCAGGCCTTTAGCCGCGTGCAGCGTCATAAGTGTTACCGCATTACCGCCGGCATCCTTAGTGTCCATATCGGTTACTAGAGAGACTTCTTCCAAAAAGCCATCAAGTCCCAGGTCCTGATACTCTTGTGCGACACTCAAAAGTTCGCGTACGTTTTCTTGGCGCGACTCACCTTGTAAGCTGCCGTCGTCCAGATACGCCATGTAATCTATTCGCCTGATAAGAGAGTCCAGCAACCCCGGTAACGGTGCCTCTTCCATAACTGTTCTAAGTGAACTGAGCAGCTCGCCAAGCTCCGCCAGACTGTTGCGGGCCTTGCCGGTAATGTCAGGATGCATGGCTACGGATTCCAAGGCAGCCTTAAGGTTAAGACTGTTCGCACGTTGCCAGGCATAGAATTTCTCAAGTGACTTGGTGCCAATACCACGCGCAGGAACATTAACTACGCGCTCAAAGCTTATACGATCCTCCGGCTGATAAATTAGGCGGAGATAAGCCATGATTTCTTTGATTTCTTTACTGTCATAGAAACGGACACCGCCGACGACTCGGTATGGTATACCATAGCGCACAAATGCTTCTTCGATGGAACGACTCTGGGCATTAGTTCTGTACAGTACGGCAAAGTCCCGGTACTGCCTAAGCCCTGTCTGCACAGCGTTCTGGATACGACGAACTATGGTTTCGCCTTCTGCGCGCTCGCTGGCAACCTGGTGAATTTGGACCGGACGACCATCGCCGGCTTCTGTCCAAAGCCTTTTGTCCGAGCGCTGCTGGTTCTTACTGATAATGGCATGCGCGGCATCTAAAATTGACTTGGTGCTTCGATAGTTTTGCTCCAACTTGATAATGCAGACGTTCGGATAATCCTTCTCAAAATTTAAGATATTACGGAAATCCGCACCGCGCCATGAGTAGATACTCTGCCAGTCATCACCTACAACGGCTATGTTTTTCTGCTCGTTTACAAGCAGTTTGACCAGCTTGTACTGCGCTGCATTAGTGTCCTGATACTCATCAATCATGATGTATGTGAACTGTCGGCGCCATTTTTCGCGTATCTCTGAATTTGTATGCAAAAGATGCACAGCCCGTCCTATCAAATCATCGAAGTCAAGTGCTCCCGCGTCCTTAAGCAGCTTTTGATACACAGGGAATACCTGGGCGACGGCACGGTGTAGCGGCCCGCTGCCGATTCCGGCATATTCCGCAGGCGACACAAGCTCATTCTTGGCGCCACTGATCATGCCCGCGATTGAGCGCGCCGGGAAACTCTTGTCATCAATCATCAGTTGCTTACTAGCCTGCTTGACCGCGTTGAGACGATCCGACTCATCAAAGATAACAAAATTACGAGGTATGCCGATATGCTCGCCGTCCTGACGCAGCAATCTAACGCAGATAGAGTGGAACGTACCCATGTAGGGCATAAAGCTGCGATTATTCGGATCATGCCCGAGCAGCTTGGCTACGCGCTCACGCATTTCCCCGGCCGCTTTGTTGGTGAAGGTAACTGCCAATATATTGAACGGAGTTGCCCGTTTAGAAGCAATCAGATAAGCAATACGGTGTGTCAAAGTCTTGGTCTTGCCCGACCCGGCTCCGGCCAGAATAAGCAGAGGGCCCTCAGTGGTCTCCACCGCGCGCTGCTGTTCCGGATTAAGCCCCGTAAGCAAGTCTTCTAACACTAAGTTATTTTAGCAAGTCTGCAGGCAAGATGCGTATTACGGAATAACATTATAGGGTAGCTCAATGCCAATATCGAGAAGGCCAGCATCTGCAGCCAGGTAGGCGCCTGCCAGTACGACTAGCAGTAGTAAAGCTATAATCAGCCATTTCTGCTGGCGATGGTGGGCAGTGTGCCCTATCGGCACAAAGTATTTCTGTGCTTCGACAAGTTTTTCCAGCTCGGCCAGGCGGGCAGCATCTTCTTTAGTGAGCTCGCCCTTCTTCTTGGTTGCGGCTTGATCGGCTACAGCTTCAACTATGGCTGCTTCCTTTTTGGTCTCGGTCTGACGTTTCTGTTCGGCTTCTTTCGTTTGCTCGGCTGATTCTTTTGGCGTTTCTTCTTCCGTTTCCGCTGCTGGAGCAGGAGTGGTATCTTCGGGTTTGTTTTCACTGGGAGGCGTGATAACCGTGTGAGAATCAGTAGGTGAGAGTGCCGGTTCTGTGGGTTTAGCCTCTTCATCGTCAGGCTTACTCACCATAGGGTCTTTAAGCATCGGCCCGTGATTGATAATTACCGGCCGGGAGGTGGGACTCGGTGCGGATTTGCCAGGCTTCTCAACATCAAACACCTGCTTATTGCTTGGGTTAGCTGCCATCGTCGTCTCCGCGTTCATGGACTAACCTGTAGGCACTGTCTACTATCCCGGAGAATTTGTGATAGTTCAAACTGGCTCCGCCAACAAGAACACCGTCACAATCCTCAAGCTCCAGGTAACCCCTGACGATTTGATCGTCAACACTGCCTCCATACAACAACCGCAGGTTTTTTGATGCTTTATCGCCATACAGGTCAGAAATCTGTTTTCTGATAAATTTCATAGTTTGTTCAATTTCGGACGGTTTAGCCAGTTCGCCCTCAAAGGTGCTTATTGCCCAAACCGGCTCATAGGCAATAACCATATCACCGACCTCATCGGACGTCAGGTTGCTTAGTGCTGTCACTATCTGGTCGTGAAGCACTTGCTTGGTCTCTCCTGCACGCCGCTCATGCTGCGTCTCGCCTATACATAAAAGTGGCGTGATGCCACTGCGTACAGAGGCAGCAACCTTATCACGAACAGTGTCCAGATCTTCATGGAAATGAAGGCGGCGTTCGGAGTGCCCAATAATCACATAGTGTGCAAGATCCTGCAGCATGCTGAAGCTTACTTCGCCCGTGTAGGCGCCTTCGTCTTTGTGAAAGGCGTTTTGAGCAGCAAGACGAAACTTGTGACGATCAATCTGCAGCGAAAGCGGCTGCAAAACCAGCATGCTGGGAGCCAAAACAATCTCAAGCGTGCGATGTATCTTGATACGCTCATGAAGACGATGCAGCAACATGCTAGCCTGACTCGTATTCAGGTGCATCTTCCAGTTAGCAACGATCAGTGTTCTTTTCATATTTTTAAACGCTTTTGCTTAATTGTATCACTTAGCCCTCTTTATTCATTAGAGCTTCAACGCCAGGTAAGGATTTGCCGCTCATCAGTTCCATACTGGCGCCGCCGCCAGTAGAAACATGATTAAAGCCTTTTACCAGCTTTCTGTCTTCGATAAAGCCAACCGTGTCACCCCCTCCAACTACAGTAAAAGGCTTGTGTCCGAACTGACCCAGCATGGCATCTACAATCATTTCAGTACCATGCGCAAAAGGACCGACAGGACCCTGAAGGCCGTCTGTTTCCGTGACACCCATAGAACCGTTCCAGATTACCGTATGAGCCAGCTGCATGCCGCCAGCCACAAAAGCACCGGAAAATGGCCCGATATCCAAGATCATTTCGTCATCACTGATATGCATGCTTTCACGCGGAGGGCGCTGGGGATAATGTTCCACACTAGCGATTACATGGGCATCCCAGTCCACTATGCGGGTCTTAGCCGTCTTGTCTAGACTCGTCGCCACTATTCCGTCCTGGGGTATGTAAAAAATAAAGTGCTGTCCGCGTGACTTTTGCCTGGCCCTTTCAATAATTTCCTTAGCCAGCGGTACATCCTCTGGCTCCGCCTTGCTCTTGGCTATATCAATACCCTCGGCCAACAGGAAAGTGTTGGCCATGGCACCGCCAACAGCTACAAAGTCTGCAATGTCAATAAAACGATTTAGTATGTCTATTTTATCCGATATTTTGGCACCGCCGATAATAGTCATGAGCGGGCGTTTTGGATTTTCCATAACATTCGTGACCGTGTCTACTTCGTTCTCAAGAAGCAGCCCCGCCACACTGGGCAAATGTTGAGTCACAGCCTCAGTTGACGCATGCGCACGATGCACAACGCCAAAACCATCCTGAACAAAGACTTCTCCCAATTGTGCTAACTTCTTAGCGAACTCTTCGTCATTAGCCTCCTCTTCCTTGTGGTATCGAAGGTTTTCCAGCAGAAGAATGTCTCCGGGCTTAAGACTATTCGCCGCATCTTCAGCCACGCTACCAACGCAGTCATCAGCAAACCTCACCTCGCGCTCTAAAAGTTTGCCAAGACGCTCTGCTACTGGCTTCAGACTGCATTTATTATCATGCGAGCCTTCGGGCCGGCCCAAATGTGAACATAAAATTATACTGCAACCCTGTTCTAGCAAGTAGCGGATAGTTGGGAGTGATTTTTCAATTCTATAGTTATCGGTGATTTTGCCGTCATCGCCAATCGGTACATTATAATCTGCCCGCATTAAGACACGTTTGCCACCAAGGTCATAGTCACGAATCGTTTTTTTCCAGAAGCTCAATGTTTGCCCACCTGTTTTGCCTATTCTAATACTCTTACTTTAATTGTATCAGTAGTCCCGACCACGCCAGGGTGTTGGCCTGAAGCGGTGATAATCATATCGCCCTTTTTAAGCACCTTCTCTCTCTGTAGCCAGTCAGTCAGTTTGACCGCAGCCAGACGATCAGCCGGCCGGACATAACTTTTGGTACCGAATACGATGCTTAACTGTTGGGCTACCCGCGGATCTGCTGTAACCGCTATTACCGGACGTGCCGGACGACGAGTCGCGATCTGTTTGGCAGTAGCACCAGAGCTGGTTTCTGCGACTATTGCCTTAGCATCGAGTGCATCGGCCAAATTAATCACAGCAGATGATATGGCGCTCTGTCTAGTCCGGTCTTCATACTCCGGAAATGAAATACGGGTCGGAAGGTGCGACTGAGTATAGAGAATAACCCGCTTCATGACCTTTACTGCTTCAACCGGATACTTGCCTGTAGCCGTTTCATCGCTTAGCATGACGGCATCACTACCCACGATAACAGCCGTAGCCACATCCGATACCTCAGCCCTCGAAGGCTCTGAATTGTCTACCATGCTTGCAAGCATCTGCGTAGCCACGATTGTGGGTGTCGCATAACGCATGCCGTATCCAATTATCTGTCTCTGTACAACAGGCACTGACTCAGCACTAGTCTCTGTTGCCAGGTCACCGCGAGCAACCATGACAGCATCTGATTCTTGAACAATTGACTCCAGATTATCTAGCGCAGCTTTGGTTTCGATTTTAGACATAATCTTGGCTTGGCTACCGAGATTGCGCAGCAAAGTACGCATGCGTCGTATGTCTTCTGCGTGCTGGACAAAACTTAGCGCGACATAGTCTATATCGTGCGTGGAACCGAATACCGCATCCTCGCGGTCCTTTTTGGTTATTATGTCGCCTTCAAAGTCCGTATCCGGCAGGTTGATCCCTTTTCTTTTGATGAGAAGCCCTTCATTCTCCGCCCGAACATGGACTACGCCGTCTTTTACGCTTGTTATAAGTGTGCGCACTTTACCGTCATACAAATATAAACGATGGCCGCGTTTCACCTTTGTTGACAGGTCATACTGGGTCGGTATGATGCTTGAGCGCTCATAATCTGCCTTGTATTTAAAGCTGAGACTCTGGCCGGGTTGTACGTTGATGATGCCTTCGAAATCACCGAGCCTAAGCTTCGGTCCCTGCAAGTCCTGAATGATAGCTACCGGCTTACCGTATTCTTTAGATGCTTTACGAATCCATTTGATCTGTCTTACGCGCTCCTCATGAGTGCCATGGCTAAAGTTCAACCTAAGACCATTAGCCCCCGCTTTGATAAGCTCGAGCACAGCCTCGTAACTATCGGTTGCCGGGCCAAGGGTAGCAATAATTTTGGTTCGCTTGAATTGGGCAAGCGGCACATTGGGTGCCTTGAATGTCGCTTCCATGTTACCTACTAGTTTACTTGCTTATGCTTGCCCCTGACAAGCAAAACATCTTTGTTTCTCTATCAGTGACTAATAAAATGAAAATACCCAACGTATGCGTGGTTGGGTATTTTCATTGGTGACCCCAAGGGGAATCGAACCCCTGTTGCCAGGATGAAAACCTGGTGTCCTAACCGCTAGACGATGGGGCCGCGCTGGCGTCGGCTAGAGTTCACTATACGTTTGCTATTCAAGACCACAAAATTGTAGCATAACAGAGGAGAAAATAGAATCCCCCGGCTATTCCGGGGGATTCTTAGTATGTACGAGAGCGGTCAGTCATTGCTCTTGCTATCAGTAGGATCGTAGCACATTTTTGACAATTGCGCTACTGCTTATCCACAACTTGTGTTTTTTTACTGATATCGGCGTGCCCACACGAAGCGGTGCGCTACTGAAGCAGCTACCGTCGTGGCAACGAACATACCGATCACACTACCGGTACCAGTCCTTGGCAACTCTGTTGGAGGTGTTACAGGTGGTTTCTTGGTGTTTATAGTCGTCTTACAAGCCTGGGAGGTGTGAGACCTGACCTGCCCGTTCACATTGAAGTCAACGGTCGCCGTGATAGCGAAGTTGCCTTCTTCTGGGAATGTGTGCTCAACAATATTCTTGTCAGTTACGACTTCAGCAGTATTGTCCCCGAAGTTGAATCGGTACTGCTTGATGGTTGCACCATTCTGAGCAGTCGCATTAACCGTAAAGCGGTACTTGCGGCCCTCAATCAGTTCAGCTTTGAGCAAGTCACATCGGAATACCGGCTCCTGAGGCTTACAATCTTCACGTGTAATCCGTACATCGGCGTGGTCTTGTATGTCCTTAGGGTTCTGCTCAGAACGAGTGAAAGCAAGGTTTCGGATAGAGATTGTACATGGTTCGAAGTCGCCCTTTACTTTGGTGTCGAAGCGGGCTAGGAAGCTTCCGCCGTTGGCCGCGTAGTTACCGAAGACGTAGCCACCATCGCCATCGCTGATTTCGAACTGATCAAAGTCGTAGGCAGTGCCGTTCTCGTGCGCGCTGTACCACTTGGCAGTGTTTGGCACATACTCAAGGTGAGGGGGCAGCAAGTCGTAAGCGACAACATTGTTTTGAACGGCGTTACCGGTGTTCTTGACCTCAACTAACCACTGAACGGTCTCGCCAGGCTTGGCGTCAACAACATCTTTCCATGCTGTTTCACCAGCCTTACGAACGGTCTTATTTATGGTCAGCTTAGGAGCAACGATCTTGACACGGATGTTGACATAAGCCTGGTATTCGAAACAACCGTTCAAATTACCGTCCATAACGTCGTCACCGATTAAAACACCGCCGTTTACGATTTCATCAGATAGCTGCTTGCCCTGAGGGAAGTTGCCGTTGACGATCTGGGCAGAGCCGGAAACATATTCTACCGCAAAAGCAGTTTGCTCGTTACGAAGGTCAACAGTGTCCCAAAGCTCGCCGGTTACCGGGGTACCGTTTTTATCGACATCGTTGTCTGCGCTAATAAATCCGGTAATACCGTGACCGTTGGCCATACCTGGTAGCAGCTTGACACGCACTTTGGTGTTCTTGGCCACACCTACACCGCTGGCATTGGTAGATTCGTGAGCGTTGTTGTGAACGTAGACGCGTACTAAGTACTCTTTGCCGACTTCTACAGGCACCTGGTCCTTGAAGCCACCGGCAGTAGTTATAGAGCTGTCTTTAGCATCAACGAATGAGCGCTCATCACCATACACGGGTGTGTTAATGAACGAGTTGAAAACAGGTCCGTTCATAGAGCCAGAACGTTCGGCTGGGTTGTTCCAGTCGTAAACTGGGCGGCTAGGACCCCAACCGGCTAGAGCTACAGCACCAGTCAAAGCCGTAGTAACAACTAGGGCGCTTATGAACTTGGCCTTTTTGCTGGCTCGGAGGATTCGGTTTAGAAATTTCATTATTGTCTCCTTGTTACTTTAGCTTTGCTTTAAGGAATGAATGTTACTGAAGGATTAGGGCCAGGGCCAGCGGGGGCTGTAGTGCTCACGCTTGTAGGTATAGGCTGCGGAGGTAGTGTGCTGGTAGGCATCACACCTGTAGTCGGTGTAGTGTTGCCCGTACCTGGTCGTGTAGTGGTGGTATTAGGAGCCGCCGTTGTGCTCGTGGTGCCTACAGGACCTTCCGGATTAGGTGTGCCAGGGCCGTTGTTTGGCAACTGGTTACATTCCTCAGTCAGATCGATGTCAGCCTGAGTTAAGTCACCATCACCGTTTTCATCAAATACCCGTACTGGGCCTTCCGGACCTACGCAATAGAGAACTTTAGGAGTGGTGGTTGGAGGCGTAGTAGTAGGTGGAGTGGTGGTTGGAGGTGTCGTGGTTGGAGGCGTAGTAGTAGGTGGAGTGGTGGTTGGAGGTGTCGTGGTTGGAG
>CBKXXB010000018.1:0-16473 GCA_966685145.1 uncultured bacterium
TTCCAAGAATCTATGCTAATTTTGGGCTTGATGACCGCTCTGTTTCGTTACTACTCGCCGCAGCTTTGTTGCTAACCGTTACCCTTTTAACCAAACTGGAGTCATTGGTTCGATTCTCCCTGGCGAAGCAAATGTTAGCTATGGTTTTAGGAGTGGTCTTTTTACTGGGAGGCTTATACCTAGACGGGATAAGTGGCAGTATGCTAGTACTCCTATTCAGCTTGGTATTTCAACTCTTCCGACCCCTTTTTCAACACCACGTCCAAGAAGTCACCAAAGGCAACGAAAGAGCCACTATTGCATCAATTCCTGGACTTGCTGCGGGTCTGCTCGGAGCCGTAGCCTATGCATTGATTGGAAAAGGTGCTGAAATTACAAATGAAGCTTTTTCTATTGCAGCCTATAGTGGGTTCTGGCTGGTAATTTTACTTGTGCTAAGTTTTATCGGACGTAAGTATCGCGTCAGTAAATCAATTCGACAACCGATTGAAGCAGCAGAAACAGGTCAGCCGAAAATTCAGTTTTAGTCCGGTATGCTTACAACGGCCTAACTATATTCAGGACTTCCTGGAATAGGTCGATATTGCGCACCGAATCGCTTATGTCGTGCGGTTGCTGCATGCATGAATATGCAAAAGACTTAGTACTGTAGCCTGCACTTAAGGCGCTATAGGCTTCTACCCTACTAATCGTAAAGAAGCGCTTACCCAATCCTGCAACTTCGAATATCGACGTCGCACCCACAGTACCGGCATCACACTGATGAACTACATAGTTGCCTGCTACTTCTGCGGCATCATTCGGGTTTAAGTACTCCCCATGATGCACTGGCGTAAAAGCGTATAGCTGCGTATGGTGCTTAGCCGTAGTCATTCTTTGTCTCGCCTTGAATGCATCAAGCGCACCATGCCCTGCTTTATTGTCTTTGGGAACCAAGGCAGATAGTGCCAGCCTATTTGTGTTTTCGTTCAGCGCAGCAACTAGTTGTAATGGTGTAGCTTCAGGCTGATGACTAAGTAGTATCGTCAATGCCCCACTTACCATTGGCGCCGCAAAAGAAGTACCATTAATACCGCTGGCATAACCAGACGTCTGATTGGTAGCTGACCAACTTGGCGAAGTCATGTCAGCACCGGGTGCCAGAATATCTAGGCCGCTCCCCCAGGAACTAAAACTGGTAGGCTGATTACTTGAGTTCAATGCTCCGGCACCAATCACTTCCGGGTGAGCAGCTGGGTAAACCATACACTCGCAACCATCATTACCTGCAGCGGCCACTACAACAATGCCAGCCTTGACAGCAGTGTGGATTGCCTCCTGTACATAACTATCCTGAAATTCCGTACCCAGACTGATGTTAATAACATCCGCGCCTTGCTCTACAGCGTAATAAATGGCTTGGCCTACACTCAAGGTATCTCCATATGAATCATCATCCAGTGCCTGAATTGGCAAAATTTTGGTATTCCAATCAACGCCAGCAATGCCTTTAGCGTTATTGCCGGTTGCGGCCGCCACGCCCGCCACCATAGTCCCATGCTTAGTACCATCACCTGATGGGTTAAGCTCACCGGCCTGGGTTGAGTTATCGTTGTTTATAAAGTCCCAGCCCTGAATGTCATCAACATGCCCATTATTGTCATCATCTATCCTGTTACAATCCTTGGCTAGGGACCTTCCTTGAGCCGTGCAGTTAAGCCGCGAAGGATTCTGATAAGTCGTTTCTCCGGCTTCATTATCAATGGTCCCGTCCCTGTCATCATCAATCAGATTGCAGTTAGAATTGAGAGTCAGACCACGATCAGCACAGTTTAAACTTGAAGGGTTTTCTGAGAGGGCCAGGCCTGATTCGCCAGGATTAGTGTGGAGACGGTTCGTAAACTCTTCGTGTTTTAAAGCAAAGCCGGTGTCGATAACCGCCAGCGTAGTTTGGTAATTACCAGGAGGTATCTCCCAGGCGTCACCTAGGCGAGCATTATCTACCCACCACTGATTAGCCATAGGGTCATTTGGTAGCGCAAGCAACTTGTAGGTACGCAACGGGTACTCTTTGTTATTAATAACGACTGTTTTACCTACTAACTTAGTTTGCTTTCTATGTCTGCGCGATTCGGTGGCAGCCGTAGATTGCTCTAGTGAAATAGTACGCGGTGGCGAAGTTGCAGTTTCGTCATTAGCTATTACTACACCCCTGTGAGTTGGATGCTTCACTGCTGAGCCCTCACTACCTTGTTCTGTAACTGGCGGCATACTCTCCGGTGGCACTGTTCGCGAATTAACAAAGATTAGGCCGAAGCCCAACAAGATCATAGTAGTGCCCAAAAAAGTTATCTTCCGCCTCATATTTGTTTGCAACGCAAATCAGTATATATAGTATAACAATCCTTATGGTAATAACCCAAACATTCGCAGTGATCAAGTTAATAGCCTTGACATAATACCCCATGGGGGTATACGCTAAAAGTATGATTACTGACATTAAAAGACGCGCTCTTCATCGCTCCAGGATTCTTCAAGGCCAGCTACGCGGATTGGAAAAAATGATTGAAAAAGAAGAATACTGCATGGATATTCTCACCCAGAGTTTAGCTATACAGAAATCCTTGAGCTCGCTCAACAAGCTTGTTCTAGAGAACCACATAAAAACCCATATTTCCGACAAACTTACTTCTAAGAACAACGACATGCGGCAAGAAGCAGTTGAAGAACTGCTCAGTCTCTACGAGCTGAACAACAGGCGGAGCAAGTAACTTAATATGCACGAGCATCATAAAATTCATCAGAATAGTAAGAATCCTGAAAAGCATGCTGAACATGATAAGCATGAAGGCCATTCCGTCTCGATGTTCCGCAGTAAGTTTTGGACAAGCATGTTACTTACCCTCCCCGTATTAGTGTATTCAGATAGTATCCAAAACTGGCTCCGGTTCACGCCTCCCTCTTTCTCCGGTTCTGAATTTGTGCCGTTTGTACTAAGTACCGTCCTTTTCTTTTATGGCGGCTTAGTGTTTATCAAAGGAGCCTGGAGTGAATTAAGGGCTAAGAAGCCGGGCATGATGACGCTTATTAGCATGGCAATAAGTGTCGCCTATGTTTACAGCATAGCGGTACAGTTCGGCTTAGATGGCGAAGCCTTCTTCTGGGAACTGGCAACATTGATAACAATTATGCTGCTAGGACATTGGCTTGAGATGGCTTCAGTCATGAAAGCCGAAAACGCACTAGACGCCATCAAGCAACTATTGCCTGATAGAGCCGAGAAGCTAATTAAGGGCAAACCGCAACAAGTTCTCATTAGTGAACTAAAGATCGGTGACCTGATTCTTGTACGGCCAGGAACCAGTATTCCTGTAGACGGAATAGTGACGAATGGAGCATCCTCGGTCAACGAAGCAGCCATCACCGGCGAGTCCAAACCGGTAGACAAAACCGTAAACAATGAAGTTATTGCAGGAACAATTAATCAGGATGGTTCGCTAACCGTTAAGGTTACAAAGCTTGGTGAAGATACGGCGCTTGCAGGTATTATGCGCCTGGTAGCCGAAGCAGCCGCATCAAAGTCCAATGTACAGGTTCTTGCCGATAAGGCGGCTTTCGTACTGACCATAGTCGCAATCTTGTCAGGAATATTGACCTTTATTGCTTGGCTGATAGCCAAGGATGCTGGGTTTGCACTGGAACGTACCGTTACGGTACTGGTTATCGCATGTCCGCACGCGCTTGGTCTAGCTATTCCGCTTGTCGTATCTATTTCCACAGCGCTATCTGCCCGAAATGGTTTGCTTGTGCGCAGACGGCTCGCCCTTGAATCGGCGCGCAAGCTCGACATCATACTCTTTGATAAGACCGGCACTCTGACAAAAGGAGAGCATGGCGTAACAAACATCTGGGCAGCTAAAGGCTACAGCTCAGAGGACGTATTGAGGGTGACTGCCAGCTTGGAGCAAAACAGCGAACATATTGTCGGTAAAGGAATTGTGAAAGAGGCACACGACCGCAGAGTTAATCTGTATGATGTTGAGAACTTTTCGGCACTCCCTGGACTCGGTGTTAAAGGAACGCTGCATGGCAATGACAACTTTATTGCTGCCAGTTATCGCTACATAAAAGAAAATAACCTGACAGTTCCTGTGGAAATAGCAAAACACACATCTAGGGCTGCACAGGAAGGTAAAACCGAAGTGTACCTAATCAATGGCAGGCAAGAAGTTATCGGTGCCATTGCTTTAGCCGATATGCTGCGTGAGGAATCTAAGATTGTTATTAAGACACTGAGACAACTAGGAGTAAAAACCGCCATGATTACCGGTGATTCAAATAATGTTGCAGAGTATGTTGCAAAGCATCTTGGCTTGGACCAGTATTTTGCTGAAGTTCGCCCGGAAGACAAGGCGTCGAAAGTCAAAGAACTACAGGCGCAAAACCTAAGTGTAGCAATGGTTGGCGATGGTATTAATGACGCACCGGCCTTGACTCAGGCCGATATCGGTATCGCAATCGGAGCAGGCACTGATGTCGCTATAAAGTCCGCAGATATTATTCTTGTAAAAAGCGACCCGCGTGATGTCGTAAAAGTTATCAAACTCTCCAAAGCATCGTACAGAAAAATGGTCCAAAACTTGGCGTGGGGAGCCGGATACAACATTGTAGCCATACCTCTTGCCGCAGGATTGTTCTACGGAGCCGGCGTTGTGCTTGCACCAGCTATTGGAGCCGTGCTTATGTCACTCTCTACCGTAATCGTCGCAGTTAATGCGCAGTTGCTACGCAAGCAAACGCTCTAAGTCTACTAACTACTTATGTAATAAGCCGCTCAAGGAAGTCTCCGAGAATGTAGGCAAACGATGCAGCGATTACCCCGAGGATAAGAGTTTCGCTGACTCCACGCATAACTGAAGTCTGAGCGACGCGGCTCTTTAGTACCCCAATGCCCACAAATGCTAGGGCAGTCAGGAAACTGGCCACAATAAACAAATTGTTAAGCTGAAGCCCTAATATCAAATCAACCGTATAAACCAGCAATGGCACCAGTCCTATCAAAATAAAAGACACGTAGGTAGTAACACCGTTAATAACGGGAGATGGTTCGTCCTGGATTGACTCACCGCGCTTTGCTTTTAGTTGCTGCTCGGATTTTGTCGACAAGTATGATCCTACGCCCATAGAAAAACCGTCGGCAATCAAGTTGGCAAAACCCAAGACTAGTAAAACTTTATTGTCGAAACGCGCGCCTGTAGCACCAGCGACTACGGCAAAGGTCGTCACTGCTCCGTCAATTCCGCCGTATACGAACTCACCTAAGTAGTCTTCAAAATGCTGTCTTAGTTTTCCGCGTGCCGGCTGTTGATCATTCATGCGTCGTAGTATAGCAGGCCCTAGTATATAAGCTGCAATGGCTGCAAGGCTGCGTAGATCAACATCGGAACCAAGAAGTTATCAAACCCATAAGGAGAGATGTTCTCTAAGTACGCGGCACCTGCCGATAACCAAACCAAAATTGGCAGGGAGAGCCCGCTTAAGCCCGACGGAGCTAAGATGACAGTAAAAACCAAAATAATCACTGAGACGATCCAGAATGTAAGCGTACCAACCACAGACTTAGTGTTCCCGACAATTTTATAACGGCTCTTCTTGCCATACTTCTCACCCAAGACGGCAGCAAGCCCATCTGCTAATGCTATGTGCAAAACGGCTGCCGCGAATATCCACTCTGCTGG
The DNA here is from genome assembly GCA_966685145.1 of uncultured bacterium. Taxonomy (GTDB): domain Bacteria; phylum Patescibacteriota; class Saccharimonadia; order Saccharimonadales; family OFTM59; genus CBKXXB01. The sequence goes on from CBKXXB010000018.1 coordinate 5,718, forward strand.
CTGAAGCAGGCTCAGTATAATGATCGTTGCGGGACCAATCATATCACCCCAACTTTTTCGCTTAATGGCATAGACGCTGTTAAACAATCCTTTAAGACGAATCAGAATGATAAACAACAGTGCCATAAGAGCTATTATCTGTATTTCCACCCAACTCAAGTAAAGTGGCCAAAACGCCCCATATACGCCAATAATTATATGGATGAATTTACGCGAAGCTTCGCCTTTTAAAATACTCTTTTTCCATAAATATTCATTAAGAAGCAGCACGAAAAAGATAATAACCAGAGTGGCGACCACAGCAATCATGAGCAGTATTGTATCTTAGATTTTGTTACAATACAGCACATTAATCGGGGATTAGCGCAGCTTGGTAGCGCGCCGCGTTCGGGACGCGGAGGTCGTGGGTTCAAATCCCGCATCCCCGACCACGTCAGTACTAGCTTCAACCCCGCTATTAATTTGCGCAATCAAACGGCAAAATTTAGCGGGGTCTTTATTGTTTCTCATTTGTCGCAAGTTAAATCTCTCAACTTGCGGTTTTTAGCCACTTAGAAATTCATGTCTTTTCTTTTGGCTTTGTTCTTTCCGTTCATGAATCCTCTTATGAATCGGGACCAGAATCAGTTTGCAAATCTTTGGTTAGTTGTAGTGCTGCATCCAGGTGCTCACCGCCAAGATGTGCACGCTCTATAGCCTGTTCTTGCGTGTTACAGGTCAGAACCCCAAAGCCAATCGGCAAACTGTAGTCAAGCTGCAGGCGCAGAATACCCTCAGTGACAAATTTGCATACATAGTCAAAGTGAGGAGTATCACCTTTTATTACGCAGCCGATAGCAAGCAGTGCCGTATAGTTTCCCTGTTTGGCCATATATTGAAGCGCCAACGGGATTTCAACCGACCCGGCTACTTTAAGCGTGTTAATGCGCTCTGGTTTTATTTGGTACTCTGCAGCCCTCATAAGTGCGCTTTGATGCAGCTTTTCAGTTATATCTTTATTAAACTGAGCCACCACAATGCCTAGCGACCACTCACTAGCATCAAATGGGGTAAAGTCAGCTTGGTGAGCTTTTTGCATGGGTCTTCCCTTTTTCGGCTAAGTTAACAATATATTTTCCAATCATATCAAACTCTAGATTAACCTTGTCACCTGGCCGCAACAAACCAAGCGTGGTATGGCTAAGCGTGTACGGAATAAGCGCAACTTTCAATACGTCGTCTTTTACCTCGGCCACGGTCAGCGACACTCCATCTATAGTGATTGAGCCCTTATAAATAACGTACTTACGATTATGAGCTGGAAATTTTACAAAAAGTTCATAACCCTTAGTGCTATCAATTTTGAAAACTTCACCAACCGTGTCAACGTGACCTTGTACGAAGTGGCCACCAAGCCTGTCGCTCGGCTTCATAGCGCGTTCCAAGTTGAGACTTTCTGGCAGTTGACTGCCAAACGAAGTTTTAGCAAGCGTTTCAGCCATCAACTGGCAGTCGTATTCATCATCACGAATTTGCATAACAGTTAAGCATACGCCATTCATAGCAATGGATTCGCCGAGTTCCAGGTCTGTCCATTCTGGAGGTCGCCTAATACTCAAGGTGAGTATGTTTTTGCTAGTGCGGTTTTTCGTAACTTTAGCGGTATGCTCGATAATTCCTGTAAACATTACTTAGCGCTCCTTAAAGCAGTTGCGTTAATGTCGGCAAACCACTTCCTTGCCGCTATCTCATCTGCCCGCATTTCCTGAATCAGCTCTTCAATAGAACCAAACGTCTTATTGTGGCGATGATAGTAGCACAGTTCAAGCTCGAGCTTCAGCCCGTAGTAATCTTTGTCTTCAATATCAAGCAAGTGCGCTTCTGCTCGCCTTTCTTTGTCACCGACTGTAGTAGGAGTACCAATAAAAATCAATGCTGGGTGTCCTGCGTATTTATCCAGACTGGCGAAACCGAAATAAACCCCGTCGGATAAACGAGTCTCGGTCATCACGTTTGCCGTAGGGTAGCCAAGCTTGCGGCCATTACCACTGAAACGAGTCACTGTACCTTCAAGAAAACTTGGCTGCATATCCTTCGCATTTCTTACTATGTATGCAATGGTCGGGGATAGAGGACTCGAACCTCCGACCTCGCGGTCCCAAACCGCGCGCGCTAGCCAACTGCGCCAATCCCCGTCAGTAATGAGACACCCGCTGGACAGCGGACTACGGTTTTTTACCCCATTTAAAACGCTTCACTGGTTTCGGCCGGGGACGCCAGTCTTCTCATCGCTCATCGGCATAGCCACCCCACTAAAGTGGGCAAGCTCACTGCTCTTTTCCCTAGATCAAGAGAAGAACAGGGGTGATTATACGATAGAAACATGATAATTACCAGTTAATCCAATATTTGTTGTATGTGTTCAATTGAATCTGCTAGCCCCTCCTCGTTCGTCTTAACAAGAGCTGCATTGAACTGCAGCGGGCGCTCGGTGGCAAGTTCGTTCTTATTTAATATGCCTTCCCGCCAGCGTTTAACAATAATTTCAGTCTTAACACCTAAACTAGAATGCAGGCTACCACACATACCAACATCAGTGATATGAGCAGTACCTTTTGGCAGAACCATAGCGTCGGACGTCGGTACATGCCAATGATCACCAATTACTGCAGTCACTCTGCCGTCCAGATAATACCCGATGACACGCTTTTCGCTACTGTAATCTCCATGGAAGTTTACAACCGTAGCATGGCGCCTGATGTTCTTGTTCTCTTCTAATATACGGTCAATTGTCAGCAAAGGATTGTCCATCCGGACTTCGCGCCCAACGGTCAATCCTAATAATGATATAACGAGGACGGGGCCACTTTTAGTCGGAACGTATTTCCAGCCCTTGCCCGGACAATCAATCATATTGGCCGGACCGGTTACGGGCCTAGTTTCATCTGTTAATAAAGCTTCTAACTCACTGCGAACCGGAGTATGATTACCGCCGGTAAAGAAATCAACATCCATGTCCTGAAGCCTCTTCATATCAGTGAGCGACATACTTTTACCGTCAGTAACGTTTTCTGCTTGAGCAATAATTAGATCGATGCTCTCCCTCTGCTTTAAACCCGGCAATACACTACTGACAGCTTCGATGCCTGGCTCACCCATAATGTCACCGATGTAGAGAATGTTCATGCGTCGTCCATGATACTAGAAAGTTTTGGCCTTATTTGTTCATAGATCCATTTATGCCCTTCTGAGTTCGGGTGCAAACCATCTGTGTACATATACTTATTCTGCCATCCATCAGCTTCCGCATCATTAAAGAGCGGAATTGGTTCTGCACCAAGCTCTTGTGCAACCTTGATACTAAGCTCTTCAAATAACTGCCTGCGCTGATTATAAAAATAAGAGGCAGTGCCGTCCCACGGGTTTTCTTTGGGGTTTACCACTGCTTCATTAACAGGGTATTGTCCTAAAATGAACACGTGTTTCGTATGAACTAACGCGGCTTCTAACAATTTTTTCAGTTTTGCCGAAAACTCTTCCGGTGAGCATACGAAAGCATTCGGTTCTTTCCAAGCTCGGGCATCATTGCCACCAACGTTAAAAACAAGAATCAATGGCGTTTCTGCCCTTAAGTACATCTGAACGATGCCGTCTAAGTTATCTATAATAAATTCAGTAGCGACGCCTGGCTTACCAAGATTATAAAGTTCGTGCCTTTCACCACTGCCGCCTGGTGCAAACTGCGCGGCATGAATATCTCGTTTAAGATAGTCCGGCCACCCGCCTTCTTGCCCGCCGACTCCATAAAGTGAACTGGCGCCCATACATAGAACCTGCGCCATTATTGCAGCTCGTAAGTCCAGCCGGGTTGCCACTGCCACGACTCGGTTAAACATTGCTCAAGCGGCTTATTATTTATGAAATGTTCCAGGCCGTACTGTGTTGCACGGTGACCTATAACCATAACCCGCTTACCGTCGAACATAACACGAAGATCGGCCAGGAAGCTCCCCATTCGCTCCATGCACTGCGCATAGCTTTCGCCATCAACAAAAGGAATATCTATGTGGTTTACTTTCTCGGCATCTACTTCTGTCTTACTGGACTGAGTATATTGTCCATAGTCGCATTCACGCAGACGCCAGTCCGTACGTATAAGCTTAGGATCAAAATCAAACGCTAAAGTAGCCGTCTGATGAGCACGCTTCAAATCAGAACAAAAAATAGCTGCGAATGACTGGCCTTCGTAACGCTTGCCGAGTTCCTTAGCCTGTTCAATGCCTTTTTGCGATAAATGCACATCATGCCAGCCAGAGGCAATGTTGTTTTCGTTATCAAACGTCGTGCCGTGAGCTTCAAAGATAATTGCTACCATGACCTTATTCTCTCACATTCTCGTGTTGATCTTCATACCAGTCTGGAACGGTAATGGTCAGGATTCTTAAGTTATCAGCAATTAGGTAGCTCGGGCTGCCGGGCTTAATCATGACTACGTCGCCCGGTTCGGCTTCATACTTCACCTCGTCAATCCAGATTTCCGCACTGCCATCAAGAATGTAGTAAAGCTCTTCGCAGACAGTGTTTCTGCCGGCACCCGATTCCGGCACGCGGCCGTCTAATTCCTGATACGAAATTCCTGCCTGGAATGGTGACAGATTGTAATCAAATATGCGAACACCCGGCTGGTCAACTTCCAGCTTTGCGTTTTCCTTCTTAATGATCATTTTTTACTTGGCGAATTCTATCGCTCGGGTTTCACGAATAACATTGACCTTGATTGTTCCGGGATACTGCATGGTTGATTCGATTTTAGTTGCAATGTCGCGCGCGAGTTTGATTGCCCCAAGGTCATCAATATCTGTAGGCTTTACGAATACCCGCACTTCTCGCCCAGCGCTAATCGCATACGCTTTCTCTATACCGCCAAAGCCAAGCGCTACGTTTTCCAGCTCTTTCATTCGCTCGGCAAAGTTCTCCGCTGAGATATTGCGAGCGCCAGGTCGAGCGGCACTAATAGCATCTACTACGCGAATAATCAGCGCTTCGACTGTAGTGGCTTCCATATCATCATGATGCGCTTCAGCCGCATGTGCGATTTCTTCCGGAGCCCCATATTTGCGAAGCATTTCACCGCTGATGTGGTGATGCTTGCCTTCTACTTTGTGCGTTAAGGCTTTGCCCAGATCGTGTACAAGGGCAGCGTATTTAGCTACCTTAACGTTTGCGCCCAATTCCTCAGCAATGATACCGGCAATATGGGCCATCTCGGTACTGTGCTTAAGCACGTTCTGCCCATAGGAAGTTCTGAATTTAAGCTCACCCAGGAGTTGCAGAATTTCTTTGGGGATACCGATGATACCAACTTCCCTTGCCGCATCCTCACCTGCACGAACGACTTCCTTCTGTACATTTTTCTGAGCCTTTTCAACAATTTCTTCAATACGTCCGGGATGAACACGGCCGTCTTTTAGAAGCATTTCGAGCGCCTGGCGGGCTACTTCACGGCGAACAGGATCAAACGAACTTAAAATGATCATGCCTGGCGTATCGTCAACCATGATATCAACACCAGTGGCGCGCTGCAGGGCCTGGATGTTACGGCCTTCTTTTCCGATAATACGGCCCTTCATTTCTTCATCTTCAAGCTTGACCGCAGTCACGGTGCGCTCAGCCGTAACCTCGCTCGCCATTCGTTCCATAGCTTCAACGATAACGGTTGCCGCACGTTCTTCTGCCAGCTCTTTGGCCTCATTTTGAAGCTTGGAGACAAGACCCGTAAGGTCGTTGCGAATGTCACGCTCAGTCATCTGCATAAGCTTCTCAGCCGCCTCAGATTTGGTAAGTTTGGCAATTTTTTCCAGTTTTTCCTGCTGTTTGCTGCGAATGGCACGGATTTCGTCTTTGAGCTGCTCAACTTCAGTTTCACTCTTCCTGAGTGATTCTGCCCGCTTGTCCAGGTCATCAAGTTTTTTATCAAGGGTTACCTCGCGGTCTAGTAGACGCTGTTCAATTTCTTTGACTTCTTTACGCCTGGCATTTTCTTCTTGGCGTGCCTTTTCAGCTAGTTGAGCGGCTTCTTCGCGAGCATCGGTCAAGGCCTTCTCGGCTTCTTTTTTGGCTTTTTAAGTTCTTTGTCGGCAGCTTCTTCGGCTGAGCCAATCTTCTTTTTAGTTAAAACGGTGTTTGCACCAAAGCCAGCAGCTATACCGACTAACGCCAGCACAAGCGTAATAGGTTCCATATTTTTCCTTTCAGCCTACAGCAAACAGACAGTCACTATCACTTCATTAGTCAGTTCGCTCTAGAGAATCGCAAGTTAAATTATTAGGTATAAGCGGATTTTGCTCCCAAAACAGCACAAGATCCTAGTCAGGATTATACGCCTGGCGGTTCTAAGCGGTCAACGCGTATTATTGTCGCTTGCGCCTCTGCTTGAGGTAGTACTCGGCATAACCTTCTGAACTGCGTAGACAACCAGCCTTTGATCGAAAGTATTGGCATTGCTGTCGAATCTGCCTATTTCAGTAATCAGGTTTAAGGCAGGGCTTCCCGGTACAGCCGAAACAAGCAGCGGATCCAGTGGGTCATCGATATCAAAAGCTTCAAGTTTTACCACATAATAGGAATAGGTTTCCCCGGCACCCGTTTCCACCTCTAGTTCATCACCAGGTTCAAGTTCAGTAAGGTCGTGGAAAATACCTGGCTTGGTCGGGCCGGAAGAGTGTCCTGTTAGTACTACAGCTCCTGACTCGCCCGGTTTGACGCTGCTTTCATACCATCCCACGTCATGTATGTTCGATGGCAGCTTAAGTTCTGTCTTAGTTCCAACACCGACTCGTCGCACTCTAGAGCTTAACCCCATGTCTTTTATGCGCAAAAATCTGGGCAAATCTTCCGCCACTTGATAGCTTTGCATATTGCTGGGCCTGCGCTCGCTTATTTCACTGCTCTCGTCGCCCGCCGGCTCTATGCTGCTGCGGGTACCCCATAGTTCTGCCTCTGCTGATTTTCCGCTGCGCAAACTCGCAAGACCGGAGATAGACACAATCATTACCAGCAGCAATGCCAGTCCTGGCAGTGATCTTCTTATGCGGTCTTTATCGGTTTTGAATTCACGCAATTTACTGCCAAAAATATGACTTGAGCCACGCGAAGGCGATGGCATAATGTGTCTCGACAAGCGTGGCTGAGACTCCGACAGGGATGTTATATACTCCTCTTGCGAAGCCGGAATAAGTATTCTACCGGACGTCACAAGACCATCTATAGTACGCCTAGGCACAGTACGGGTCTGACGTGGGCTATAACCTACATGGTGGCGAGCATTTGCCTGGTCTCTTGCGCTGCCCCCTGAATTTGACTCTGTTGGTTGATTTGGCGCCATAGTTAACGTCTTGTTTGTATTTTTAGTTAGTACTTATGACTATAGCTATATCTGGAGTACGGTGTCAAGTTGTCAAGCCACCATTTAACGAGAGCTAGTGTGAGCTTCCGAGCCGTACTCGGGAAGCACCAGGCTTTGATCTTTGCCTTTTAGCAACTGCTCTATGCCTATAGATTGCCAGTCGTTACCATTCGTAGCGACGACACCGGCTTTAAGTCCTTCTGCTAGAGCGTTTGCAACGGATATACCGATTCTTAGGCCCGTAAAGCTTCCGGGTCCTTTGAAGACTACAATACCTTTAAGATCGTGAAGCTCTTTGCTGTGGCGTGCTAGAACTTCACGTATTTTTTTATGAATTGTTTCGGCCAGTTCGCGGTGAGCCTGCCAACTCTGATAATCAAGCTGTCTTTCGTCATCATACAGTCCTACCTCGGCCCCGGGTTTATCTGTCCTAATAGTCAGTATCAACATAGGTCTCGCAATAGGTAGGTTAGTTCATCGGTACAGGAGAAGACGAGCTGTCTGGAATCACCACCCGCCTGGCTGAATTGAACAGTCAAACGGTTATCAGGTAAAGCATACTTAACTATATCTCCCCACTCAACAACAACCACAACGCCTGGATCATGCAGTCCAGCTTCCAGCTCATGAGCAATCAGTCCGGCTTCAGCCAAACGGTAAAAATCAAAATGCTGAATCTCGAGCTTATCGGCCGCGTACACGTTACTGATCTTAAAGGTTGGGCTGGAGACGTGGTCGGAACTGCCTACGCCCCGAGCCAGTCCGCGCACAAAAGTTGTTTTGCCGCCACCAAGATCACTCACCAACTCAATGACCTCGCCACCTCTTAGCTGCCCGCCAATACCTTCGGCTATTTTTTCAGTTTCTTCCGGGCTGCTTGACGTGATAGCACACTCTTTAGATGTCATAGAATGATATTACTGTAGCAGCGACTGTTTACACAACTAGGGTAAGCTATACTAGAACTACCATGCTACAACTGAGTGCAAGCTTCCAGAACCGGCCGGTTATGAGCCTAAGAACAGGTGCGCAAGTGGCTAATGTCACTGCTCCGATTATTAACCCCAACAATCTTAAAATAGAAGGCCTATACTGCCAGGACCGTTTTGGTAAACATCAGCTAGTACTACTAAGTCAGGATATTCGCGACATTATCGGTCAAGGCATCGTAATAAACGACCATGACGTACTTTCAGAACCAGGGGAGCTGATACGCCTAAGAAAAGTCATCGATACGGATTTTCATCTTTTAGGCAAGCCCGTTTTTACTGTCAGTAAGCATAAATTGGGCAAAGTTAACGACTACGCCGCCGACACGACGACCATGTATATACACAAGCTTTATATCGGACAACCGTTTATTAAGTCTTTCAGCGGTGGACAGCTTAGTGTTGACCGGACCCAGATTGTTGAGATCACCAACCGAAAAATAATCGTCCAGGAGCCGCTTCAACCAACCAAAGTCAGGGTACCGGCCACTGCTCCGGTTACTTCTTAATAACAGGCCGACTATTTTTCTTCGCTCAACACGGAACGAATATCATCATACGAATATCCTTGTCTGGACAGATACTGCATGAGTTTGAGATTATCTTCTCGGTATTTAGATTGACGGCGCTTAATCTCAACCAGTTCTCGCAGGGTTTGCTTGTCGTCACTTTCATCCTCTTGAAAGACTACTGAGATGACATCGTCCGGCACGCGCTTTTGCCTAAGTTCATTAACGAGCCGGCGGCGACTGGTCAATTTGATCTTGCGACGGCTTTGTACCCATTGGCGAGCAAACTCAAGATCATTCAGCAGTCTATTAGACCGCAACCGATCAATTGTTGCTTGCTGCACTGCCTCATCATAATTTTTCTTTTGTAGCCGATCTTTGATTTCCCACTCCGATCTGGCGCGACGGGAAATCAGGTCAAGCGCTCGCATGTATGCTTTATCCAGTACCGATTTACCCTCAAGATTGCTCAGTTCAATTTCGTCCAGCTCTTGCCCTACATGCAGTCCGGATCGCAGCAGTTCGCCTTCAGATAGAGACAATGCGTACTTTCCATCAACATAAATAGAATAGCGTGTAGTACGCTTAACCTGTTGTTTAATAGCCGTGACTTTCACGAGTTTTGCACCTATTAACTTTCTACGGCCATAGCTTCACTAAAAGCCAGCTGACTCCTATAAGCCAAGCGATCTCAGCATAAAACCTGGATGGTCTCTCGCGGGTCTGAATGCTGGCGTGAAAACGGCTGAAAAGCCCATTCGGGCCTGGGCCCTTTGTCCCCATGCGTTCCCGTATGATAAATCTATACACCCATACAAGATCTGGAGCATAAGCCGCCAGCCCCGCCGCGTACACCAGTCCCGGTGCACCATTTATAACCAGTAATAAAATAGTAATCAATGCGGCAATACAATCGAACCATACGACAGTGTTAAACAGGTTTTTGTGCTTTTGACGTTCTTGCCAGCTGCTGAACCCAAAATGCGGCAGTGCATCAAGCACAAAGTGCGAGCAAAAAGCCAGAACCACGCTTAGTACCGGCTGCTTAACGGCAAGCGCTATAACCGCACCCGTGACTATATGGTTCGTGCCTGTCATATAAGTTTATGGTTTTCTAACACTTTTAAGATCTCGGGGAGTTCGGTGTAGCGAGAACCTAAGTGGTGACCACCGGGAATAACAGTAATTTCACTCTTAGTTTGCTCAGCCAGCCATTGAGCCTGCTCAAGTGGACAGTATGGGTCGTCATCACCATGAATATATATTAATTTGTCGGCTTTGCTGGCGATTGACGTAAAGTCAAAGCCTTCCTCCGGGAATAAGCCCTTGAACTGTTCACGATCCAGATCCGTTTCATCCATATGCGCCCATGCTCCCACTAGTACGCCCGCTTTTATGCGCGGACAGCGGTTATCTTCAAGTAAATTAAGTATCGAAACTGCTCCTGAAGAATGCCCAATGATTAGGTTATCTGCTAAATCCCAACCGGCAGCCAGAAGAAAATCGTTATACACTCTGCGGTCCGGCGTGTGGTTATTTGGAAGCTCAGGAACCCAGATTTCAAAGCCACGGAGCTCCAACTGTTCCTTCAACCAAGGAAACCAATTAGCATCAGGTGAACCATCTGTGCCGTGTAGAATAAGAACTCTCTTCATGGCCCTTGCTTACACTTCTTTGCTTGCGGCTTCGGTAACCTTCTTGGCAATTTCTTCCATGACCTTCGGGTTTTGCTGCAGGTATGTTTTTGTTGCTTCGCGGCCCTGGCCGATTTTTTCTCCCTTGTAGCTGAACCAGGCACCCGACTTTTCGACTACGTCATATTTGGTAGCCAGATCCAGTACATCGCCTGATTTTGAAATGCCTTCGTTGTACAT
>CBKXXB010000019.1:0-15541 GCA_966685145.1 uncultured bacterium
AATTAGTAGTTAGAAGGTAGTATGGCATTTGGACCAACCGATCTAAAAAAGGGACAAATATTTCAGCTCGACGGAGTCCCTTATAAAGTAATTGAGTATGCGCAAAAGGTCATGGGTCGTGGCGGCTCAATCGTCAACGTTAAGGTAAGAAGCCTTGTAGACGGCCGCGTGCTAGACAAAACCTTTAAGGGTAACGAATCTGTCGAGCCTGCAGATATCACCAACAAGACCGTACAATACCTATATAACGACGGCAGTACGTTTTACTTTATGGACGAAGGAAGCTACGAGCAGTTTGAATTGCCGTCGACTGACTTAACTGATCAGGCAGGATTCATGAAAGAAGGCGACCAGGTGCAGGCGCAGTTGTTTAATGGGCGGGTTATTAATATTGAACTACCCAAGAATGTTCCGCTTAAAGTCACTTACACTGAAGATGTAGTAAAGGGCGATACTAGCTCTGCAGTAACTAAAGATGCTGAGCTGGAAACCGGCATTAAGATAAGGGTGCCCGCTTTCGTGAAGACAGGTGATGTTATCAGTGTAGATACCACTACTGGCACTTACCGCGAACGCGTCAAGGGTTAACTATGAGTCGGCTCATACTGGTTTTGGAAGTTGAGCCAATTGACCGAAACCAAGTATTTACTGAGTGGCCTCTTCACTGCACTTTAGTACACTGGTTCGATTACGCAGACAAACCGGAAGCTTTAGCCACAGCGCTTGAAGCCTTTTTTAGTAAACGGTCATCTATAAATCTGATTGGCGGCGAAGAGGCTTTATTCGGGGAAAAAAGAAGTGTTCCGGTCAATCTCGTAGTACCAACTTCCGAACTCATAAAGCTTCACGCAGACATCCTAGACTTTCTAAAGGGTCAAGGAATACGGTTCACGGCCGAACAATTTTTGGGTGCTGGGTATCTACCGCACATTACGGAACACCACGGCAGACGCCTGAAGAAGGATGACATGCACCGTTCTGAAGCAGTCTATTTAGTCAAATCGGTAAGCGAAAAACCAAAACAACGGCAAGTAGTCAGGCGCATAGAGCTCGGAGCGTAAGCATGCACAAGAATCGCTTAGATGAGGAAGCTGTACTGAGAGGACTAGTATCTTCTCGCAGCCAGGCAAAGAGCTTCATAAAGCTTGGCCAGGTTCAGGTAAACGGCAAAAACATTACAAAGCCCGGGTTTTTAGTTACCCACGCAGATAAAATTAAACTTACGGCTGAGGAACAGTATGTTTCCCGTGCTGGTCTTAAACTTGCCTCAGTTGCCAAGGATTTGCGTATTAATTTTCGAAATAAAATTGTGCTAGATGTGGGTTCCAGTACGGGTGGGTTCACAGACTTTGCCTTACGTCACGGCGCGAAGAAGGTGATTGCGGTTGATGTAGGTACCGATCAGCTGCATCCGCGCTTGCGTACTGACGGACGTATTGAGCTGCACGAGAAAACCGACATACGGAACTTTCGCACCCAGGAACAAATTGATATTGTGGTCATAGACGTATCCTTCATTTCGCTTAAAGAAATCCTACCTGCCGTTTCTGTGCTGGCCGGTAAACGGGCACAGATCATAGCTATGGCCAAACCACAATTTGAAGCCGGTGCTGACGCAGCCCATAAGGGAGTAATTAAAAACGATCGGATACGTCGCAACACCTTAAAAGAGCTGGAAACTTGGATACAAAAATTGTTCAAAATCGTTGATAAAGCTGATTCACAAATTGCTGGAGCAAAGGGCAACAAGGAACGCTTTTATCTCCTGCAGCCTCTACAAAAAAGAGCGTAACTTTTTAACATCACGCACGATTACATATGGCGATTTTGTTTCTATAAGACCACGTTTTTCAAGCGCAGAAAGCTCTCGGCCCGTTGTTTCCCTGGTGGCGCTGATGGAGCTTGCCATATCAAGTTGCCGCAGGGGCACATTAATAAGAATGCCTTTGTCTGTCTTCTCGCCGAAGCGATGAGCCATGGTAAGCAAGAAGGATATGAGCCGTTCACGAACACTTCGGTACTCCAGGTTAATGATACGCTCCGAGTGTATTCGGTACATCTCGAGTGTCATATCCAACAAAGGGGCAAGCGGGTTAGCTGGATCAGCGATGTATGACAAAAAGTCCTCACGGCTGATACGCCAGACGGTAGTTGGTACCAGTGCCTGATAGATAACGCTGCGCTCCTGACCGGTTATTGCCCAAATAAGAGGAAATATTTCTTGTTCTTTGCGAATGATGAGTAAGTTCTCTTCACCGTACTTAGTGATATCGAAAGCTTTAACCATGCCTTTTTCAATAAAAAAGACGCCAGAAGGCGCCTCGCCGGGCCGGATAATAAACTCACCTTTATGAAAGAGCAGGCGGGTGCCCCCCTGAAAGACTGCAATCATGGCCTCAAGCTGGGCGCGCGTTGCTATCATGGCCTAATTCTCGCACAAAACTACTTTAGGACCAAGCTTGATGTGACATATGTCACAAGATGAGAGTGAGCGAAATTACGGACAGTTCCCCGAAAGCGTCATAACATAAGGATGCAAGTGATGCTTAGGTGCGAGGAGGTCTATCATGGTAACAATGAATGATGTTCAGGCTCAACTCCAGCAACTCGGGGTTCGCCCTAGCATTTGGGCCAAACCTGAAATTAACGAACTGCATAACATATTGGTACCCGGCGAGCATATTACGCAATTAGTTACGGGTTGGTATAACGGAGGGTTTGCACTGCTGTGCAGTACGGACTGCAGAGTTCTGCTTATAGACAAGAAACTGCTTTTTCTGACACTTGAAGATGTTAGATATGACATGATTGCTGAAGTAATGTATCAGTACCGCTTACTTGACGCCTCGCTTACGCTTACATATGCTGCCAAGACTCTTCAGTTCAAAAGTTGGAACCACAGCAAGCTGCGGCAGCTTGCGTCTTACGTGCAGCTAAAAGTAATGGAAGCTCGTCAATACGATCAGCAGCAGCAGGCCCAGGCTCAGTCATTGCCCTTCTCTAAGGGAACGGCGGCCTTTAGCCCCCAAGCTCTTGTTAGGCAACAGGCGGGGTCAGCATTTGAACTGCCTGTACAAGCTATCGCTACTTTGCCTAGGAATCCATATCAGTCAAAACAGCCATTTCGCAGACGCAAAATATCGCGCTTTATAACGTCAAGTCAGTTAGCGCGCTAGAAAATAATTAAAACTGCTAATGCCTGCAAGAACAGGCCAAACCCTGTGTTAAACTTCTTCCATGTACTTTAGAAATCGGGCTGATGCTGGCCGTAAATTGGCCAATAAACTTGAACATTACAAAGATCATAATATCGCGGTGGTGGCTCTAAGCAGGGGGGCAGTTATAGTTGGAGCCCAAATCGCTATGCGTCTTCACGGGAATATGATGTTGCTGCTGACTGAAAATATTTTGCTGCCTGGTGAGCTGGAGGCTATCGCAACAGTAAGCTCATCCGGAGATTTTACTTATAATAATATGTTCAGTCCCGGTCAGTTGGAGGAATTAACTGGCGAGTTTCATCAGTATATTGAAGGTCAGCGCCTCGAGAAGGTGCACCGGCTTAACATACTTATGGGGCGCGATGGGGAAATTCACCCCGAGTATTTACGGCATCATGTCGTAATATTGGTTTCTGACGGACTTTCGAGTGGCTACTCGCTTGATATAGCTAATGAATTTTTGAAAACGATCGCGATTGAGAAGCTTGTGATTGCTTCTCCAATTGCAAGCGTGCCCGCGGTTGATCGGATGCATTTAGTGGGTGATGAGATTTGCTGCCTGAGCGTGGTTGATAACTTTATCAACACCAACCATTATTATGACGACAATACTATCCCGCCCGTAAGGGACCTGTTCCGCATGATGCAGCGTATAGCTGTGACCTGGACACAACCGGAAGATTCCGAAGGCGTCTAAACGTTGAATCTGAATTCGACCACGTCGTCGGGTTGCATACGATAAGTCTTGCCTTCGGTTCTGACTTTGCCTTGGGCTCGGGCTGCAGACAAGCTGCCTGCGCCTAAAAGGTCCCGGTAGTTAACTACCTCAGCTGCGATAAAGCCCTTTTCAAAATCAGTATGGATTACGCCCGCTGCTTGCGGTGCTGTTGCTCCTTGTTTGACGGTCCAAGCCCGGACTTCCTTCTCTCCAGCTGTCAGGTAACTTTGCAGTCCCAAAAGGGCATAAGAGGCGTTTACCAGTTGAACCAGTCCTGATTCGTGCTGCCCGTAACTTTCCAATAGTTCTGCGGCATCGGCCTCATCGAGACCCTGCAACTCGCTCTCGAGCTTCGCGCACACAAACAGTGCCGGGCCTGGCGATACCAGCGCCTTAAGCTCAACTTTTCGCTGCTCATTGTTAAGCCCGTCCTCGTCAACGTTAAAGAGGTATAGCACGGGCTTTAAAGTTAAAAGCTGCAAATCGGCCAGTGTGCTGAAATCGTGACCATCGGAAACGGCGGCAGACAAGGGCTTGTTGCTATTAAGAGTTTCGTAAGCTTTCACAAGTGTGTCATATGGAGGCCGCAGTTTGGGATTGGCTCTGGCTTCTTTTTCAAGCTGAGGCATGCGCTTGGTGATTGTCTGCAAATCAGCTAGGACGAGCTCGGTGTTGATAATATCTATATCTTTTGAAGGGTTAGCTTCATTATCGACATGTTGCACGTTGGGATCGTTAAAGGCCCGTACGACATGGACGATAGCATTGCAGGTACGGATATTAGCCAGGAATTGGTTGCCTAGACCTTCGCCCTTGCTTGCACCTGCCACTAGCCCGGCAATGTCTACAAAAGTGACAGTAGCCGGAGTTACTTTTTGCGCATGATACAGCTCAGTAAGCTTTTGCAGCCTGGCATCAGGAATAGGGACGATTCCGGTGTTTGGTTCAATGGTGGCAAAAGGGTAGTTGGCAGCCAGTACATTATTATTAGTCAATGCATTAAACAAAGTGGATTTGCCGACATTGGGCAAACCGACAATTCCAATTTGAAGCGAACTCATGTGCCATAGTGTAACAGATGGGTAGGATGGCAAAAATAGAGAAGCATGTTATTGCCAAAGACTTAGATGTAATAATTTGGAGAACTCTTACATGGGGCTGGTTGAACCTCTTGACGCTCAGGTTAAAACTTGATTTATTATGAAAATAATGCTAGAATGTATAAAATTCGTGTGAAAGAGGCAACTAAAGAAAGGACAAGAGGAAACTATGAACCAAGCTGAACTAGACCAAGGAAGACTGCACAACATGCTTACTAGATCACGGGCTGTTATTGCCGGCGTCGCTTTAGCGGCTGGCGCACTGATAGTAGGCGGAAACGTCGATACGGCCGAAGCGGCAATACCCGGCATATCTACGCCGGCTGAAACCAACTGCAACTTCTTAGGGCGCGGAGTTTTTCGTGCTACTAGTACGCTCGATACTGATGTTAGTGGTATATTGGTTTCCGTTGATAACGGTTCTCGTATAGTGCTAGACAGTTCTTTTACTATCCCTGCGAATGATGAAACTGCGTCTGTATTGCCGGAGTCAGCCGAAGACACGGATATCATATTCGAGGCTAACGACGGAAGGGGCGCAACAGACCCTAGCCGTGTCAACTGTATTGAAGACGAAGAGCCTACAACTACAACAACTGAACCTGAGCCTACAACAACAAGTACTACCGTGCTGGCTACTACAACCACTACAGGCACTCCTATTACTACTACAACTGTTCGTCCAGCAACGACTACGACATCATCTACGCCAACTACGGTAGCTCCGGCTACTACAACCAGCAGCGTGCCGCATACAAGTTCTTCAACGACATCGTCCTCCTCATCTAGTACGACTTCTACTACAGCGTTAAGCAGCCCGACTACGGTTACGACGCTTGACGGTGGAGTAGGTGGTGGTGATGTTTCGCAAAACCCGTCCACCACAGTTCTTGACGCCAAAAAGGGCGGTCAGGTACTTGCCCTTACAGGTGAAAACGAAGGTTCAATGGCAGCCATGGCGGCAGTTTTGCTAGGCTTGGGTGCCGGCGCGCTTATTCTTGAGCGAAATCTTC
Organism: uncultured bacterium; assembly: GCA_966685145.1. GTDB lineage: Bacteria > Patescibacteriota > Saccharimonadia > Saccharimonadales > OFTM59 > CBKXXB01. Next base: position 6,050 of record CBKXXB010000019.1, read on the forward strand.
GACGAGACGCTGCCTAAATATTGGCTCAAGTATATTTCGTTCTTTATTAGTCTTGTATTTTCTTAAGGCTTTTCGACTGAATTGTTGTTCGTGTAACCGTCAGGGATCATTCTTGGCGGTTTCTAATTTAATTGCATTGTAGACGCAAAGGCAGTGTTCATTAACATGTCTCGGCACTATTACGTTTCCATTGCAAAGCGCTTTTGCTATTATTAAATGGATAAATAGTAATGTCTTCACTATTCTAAATGAACAACCAAAATAGCGCTCCTCAACCAACAGGCACGGATTCGCCGAAAAGCGGACTGATTAGTCATATTAAAAGACGACGTCTACTGGGCGTTATTGTACTTTTGTTAGTAGTGGGACTAGGAGTGGTTGCCGGTAGCTTCCTGGGTAGGTCAAAGCAAGAGCAACCTGCTCCTCGTACCGAAACTGAAACAAAACAGACTCGCCCACCGACTATTTCAGAGCAGGCCGATAAAATCAATTTTGAGGGTGATTATGATAAAGCTCAGGTGTTTCTTGACGAGAATATTGCCAAGAGCAGTGATCCAAAGGAGCAGAGCAAGCTCTATGAAACTAAGGCCTTATTTGCATTGAAGGCTGAAAAGTACGAAGATTCCCTGGAATTTGCCCAGAAAGCTGAAGAGATTAATGCTACACGTAATTCCGCAGTACTGATAGCCAGAAGTGCCGAAGGGCTTGCCAACAAGGAGCTGGCCATTGAGTATTACCAAAAAGTTCTGGACCGGACACCTCCTACTACCTTAGAAGAAGATAAGCAGTATTACCGCGATAAGATAAAGGCTTTGGGCGGATAGATGGCGCGCAAGGTAAAACTAGTACTATTCCTAATCATAATATTTCTAGCCGGTGTTTTTATGGGCAGAACAGTCTTCGCAGATCCTGGCGGGATACCGTGGGGATGCGGATACTTTGATGGCGCTTGTGGCTATAGCGGAGGATTTAACCGCGTTTTACCCAATGGTGTTACTGCCACGAGCGACAAAAACACTTTCATTAGCGATATTGAATGGTACTTAAATAACGGTAGTTACCGCGAACAGTCAGGAGCGGCATTTATTATCCAGACGATGCGCGGTAACGTTAATAGGGCCAGACCTCCTAGCGGAGGTGAGATTCAGAACTGGAAAGACCGTATTTATGACGGCAGTGTAAGCCTGAGCGTTGAAGACTATTCCTACGATTGGAACTCGGGTTGGCATGGCGGTCCGCAGGACGATTTTTTCTATCCTGAATCCGATACGCGACAATCGATAGTATTTCGTCATAACGGGAATATCGTCTATGTTCTAAAAATTGACTGCGGTAACGTTGTGGGTGATTTCCCGGGTCTTCCAGATGCACCACCGCCACCACCGCCACCACCGTCCACAGGACACGTGCAAGGACGTATATTTAGAGATGATAATAACGATGGGGTTAAGCAGGGCGCGGAGCCTTTTGTAGGTACTTGCGGCTCAGGCGTACTGAATGTAGACGCTTCAGTTACGGCGGGGGGCAATACGCGCAATGCTGATCTTTGCAGCCCGCCAAGCGATCCTCTCTATAAGATTGCCGTGTCACCAGGTACGTATACCGTAACGTTGAATGTACCGCCGGGCTATATAGCTAACATAAACGGCACTCAAAGAAATAACGTCAGCGTAACAGCGGGTAATGATACCGATGTAGGGCCCTGGTTTGGTATCAGACGGCCTCCGGTTACTATCCGCGGCCGGGTCTTTGACTGGAAGACGCAAATTCCTGGGGGTGGTTATAGCGGTGTGCAGATTGAGACCTGCGGTGCCGGTACTGTTTCAACTAATGGCAGCGGCTTCTTTAGCTTCGAGCGTCCTCAAGGAGAGGGTTTCTGCGTCAGGGTAGTCGGCGGAGGGCCGTCTAATTCTGCCGGCCCGTACTTAAGGCCATGGAATGAAGGCTATGGTGCACAAAGTCCGGCTTGTCCGGGATTTGACGGGAATCCGCTACTGCCGTTAGTTGATCATGGAGGCATTATAGGTCTTCGTAACTTCTGTAGGCAGGCGACTTATGAGTGCCAAATGGCTGGTGTGCATCAACAAAATCCATTTCCCGGCTGTTCGTTTAGCGACCGTAACTGGAACGAGGGCTACGATATTGTATATGTTCCTGACGGCTCGCCAAGTCTTAGTCTGGCACCGAACTGTCCTGCCCGGACAGTGAGAATCAATGCTAGTGATCCAGACGGCTCACCGGTGCCTGTTCGCTACCGCATAGACGGCGGCGGCTGGACAACAGTCATGGTCTCAGGATCTTACGATATAAATATGCCGAACATCCTTAATTATGACTATGACAATCATAACGTTGATGCCGAAACCAACGGTGTAGGGCCTCTAGGATTGCCCGGCTTTATAAATAGAACCGCTAGCGCCCGTTACGGTAACTCTGCCAGTCCGACTCGTGCATGTAGGGATAGAAACTTTACTGCCACTCCTCAGGCCGGTCCAGTAAACCTGCTTCCCGACGAAGAGACTGCCATAGACGTTAGGTTTGCGTCAAACATTGACGGTACAATCACGCCTACAGGAGGACCCACACAGATTAAAGGCGTGTTTTATGACAGGAGATTCTTTATTCGCAGAGGTGCAAGCATTATTAACCTTACGTCACCTGCGCCTAGTGCGCCGGATCCGCGTAATGCAGATGTGCCGTTTTCGTCGCCGATGATTGATCAGGGTACTATTAACCCAGTTACCCAGACAGGCGATTTAGTATGCCAAACTGTAACCATTCGCCCGACTGCGGGTACCATTGATACGGTCGGCAATATTGTCAGTGATAACGGGGTGACCCAGGAAAGCCCCGAGGCCTGCGAAAGGGTCATCGCCAAACCGTACTTCCGTGTCTATAATAGCGACGTCTCGGCTGGATTTATTGTTTGTCCCGGATGGACATCCAGTATAAGTAACGGCACCATCATTGCCTATAACAACGATACGGGGAAGGGTTCTGGTACGCAATTGGCTGCCTTTGCTATTAACCAGATTAATGGCTTCACTAGTGCGACCGGACGCACGACAGCCCCTGTACCGCCAAAAGGGCTGACCTTTTCCAATGTCGGCGGCGGCCCGTACGGATCTGGTTTTGGAAGCGGTTTCTGCGCGCATGACTACTTCGGTACCCGGCCTGGCGGCCTGTCCGTGCCGCCTGGAGGTTCAAATGTAGATCTGGGGGCTACACCGAGCGGTGATTATGAATACGCTGGTAATTTACAAGTTGGCGGTAATCTTGCAAGCGGCAAAAAAGTGACTCTTTATGTAGATGGCGACGTCTTCATTAGCGGTGATATTCTCTACAGTGGCCCCTGGGCAACAGTAAACGACATCCCCAACTTCTCGCTTGTCGTTAAGGGCAATATTTACATAGCTCACACTGTATCTAATATAGACGGCCTCTTTGTAGCCCAACCGAATGGCGGTAGCGGAAGTCAAATATATACCTGCGCGTTTACGGCCGGTCCGACTACATTTGTTGCGCCTACGTCTGCTCAGCTGGCAACGGATTGTAACGCCAACCAGCTGACGGTTAACGGTGCTTTTATAGCAAGCAGGGTCAGGTTACTCAGGACAAAGGGTTCTATGAAGGACAGCTCCAATGGAGAACCGCGCACTAGCGGTACTATCGCAGAACGCTTTATCTTTAGCCCTGAAGCTTGGCTTAGCTCGTCAATTAATCCCGGCAGTGGCGTCGAGCCTTACGAAGCCATAACTTCGGTATCGCCGGTTTTATAGAAAATTATTAGGGAGTGTTTTGTCCACCACTCTTTCTGCAAATTATTTTGAGGTAGACTACACGCTTATGCTATAATCCCATCAAGATGAGTTTAGTGAGTGGGGTAAGCGACTTTTTTGGCTTAGATATAGGTACGACCGCAGTCAGGCTCGTGCAGCTTAAAGGTAATGCACCCCTTAAAACACTTTTCAAGTACGCTTACGCGCCTCTGGACAGCAAGATAACCATGAGCGATTCTAAAGCTGACCAGCAAAAGGTCGCTCAGTCTATTCGCGATCTGATCTCTGAAGCTCGAGTTACGACGCCAAACGTAGCCGTAGGGCTACCTTCACAAAGAGTCTTTACGACAGTAGTAGACATTGAGCGACTGTCGCCAAGCGAGCTGGCGAAAACAATTCAATATCAGGCCGATTCACTGATTCCTACTCCGCTCGCAGAATCGAAGCTTGACTGGGCGCTTCTGGGCGATTCCCCTAAGGATAAGACCAAAGTCGAGGTACTTCTCTCAAGTGTTACTAATGAGTTCGTTGAGGGTAAGCTCGATATGCTCGAATCCATCGGACTTAATGTTATTGCTTTTGAACCTGACAATCTCGCGCTGGCTCGAGCACTTATATCTGCCGAAGCCACTATGCCACAAATGGTGTTGGACATCGGTAACAAGAGCACGGATCTCGTTATTGCTATGAATGGTGCGCCGCGGCTAACGCGTGCCATACCGACCGGCTCCGAAGCAATTATTCGCTCGGCTATGCAAAACCTGAGCATTGAAGCGAGCCAAGCAGAGCAGTTTGTTTTCAAGTTTGGATTATCAAAGGACAAGCTGGAAGGGCAGATTTACCAGGCCATTATTGGCACCGTAGATATCTTGGTAGGTGAGATTGACAAATCGATTAAATTCTTCCAGTCGCGTTATGGAGATACCAGATTAGACCGGATTATTGTAACCGGCGGAGCGTCAAGCCTACCCGAATTCCCTGTTTATTTAGCGAATAAGTTCGGTATAAATGTTGAGATCGGCAGCGCTTGGCGCAACATATCGTTTCCGGCTGAACGTCAAAACGAGCTACTTGCCGTTTCGAACCACTTTGGCGTAGCGGCAGGACTGGCGGAGAGAAGCGAATGATCCAATTCAACCTCCTGCCAGACGTCAAGCTAGAGTACATTAAAACGCGGCGCGCCAAACGTCTTGTGATGTTGATATCGTCGCTCGTAACGGCTGTTTCGGTAACCGTCCTGATTCTTTTGGTTATGGTTGTCCATGTGTTTCAAAAACAGCACCTTGCTAACATAGCTGAGGACATAGAAACTGATAGCAAGGCCATTAAAGCAACGCCTAACCTTGAAAAAATCCTTACTATTCAGAGCCAGCTAATGAGCCTTCCGGAGTTGCATCGTAGCAAGCCGGTGGTGAGTCGACTCTTTGACTATGTTCGCCAAATAACGCCGGCTAACGTCAATATAGCCCGCCTTGATGTTAACTTTGCCGACAATACAGTATCGGTAACAGGCACGGCGCAGTCCCTGGGTGACGTAAACAAGTTTATCGATACTTTGAAATTTACCGAATTTACGAAAGGCGACCCTGAGACTTTAAGTACACGCGAGTTCAAGAGAGGTGAGCAGGAGCTTGCTTTCTCCGATGTCGTACTTGGGACATTTGGCCGTAGTGCCGACAAAACTGCCTATACCGTAAACTTCAACTTTAACCCGGCTATTTTTGAGGCGTTATCGGATGACCCGGCGACTACGGACATGGACGAATCTACGCATATTGTAAAGTTAATTATCCCAAACATTATTACTACCCGCTCACAGCTTGAGAAGCCATTGTTCGAGCCGCTTGTTAACAATGGTGAGCAGGGAGGAAATTAAAGTATGGCAAAGATTGATTTTTCAACGAAGAGACTACAGATCAATAAAGCTAATGCGCGCATCGTCGTTACGATTGCTCTGGCGGCCGTCCTGACCACTTTCTCGCTTGTTGCGAGCAAGGCTCTGTTGTCTCAGCGCTCATACCAGGCCCGGGTTATTGCTGAGAAGAAAATAGCAGCTGATCAGTTAAAGAAGAACCGTGAAGCAGTAGAAAGCTTGAAGAATTCGTACACACAGTTTGTTTCTACGACAGCAAACATCATAGGCGGCGATCCTAAAGGTACTGGGGACAGGGACGGTGACAGTGCCAAAATTATTCTTGACGCGTTGCCAAGCAAGTACGATTTTCCGGCTTTGACAAGTAGCCTGGAAAAGCTATTGGTGGAGAGGAACTTTAAGTTTGAAGGTATCGTAGGATTTGACGATGAGCTGGTGCAGACCAAGCAGACTAGCAGCCCTAGTCCCGTTCCGATCGAAATACCGTTTCAGCTATCCGTTACTTCGGACTTCAATTCACTAAGCACATTAATACAAGCAATGGAAAAATCCATTCGGCCTTTTCACATAGTTTCCATATCATTTTCGGGCAATGATCAGGCAACCAAAATGGACCTAAGCGCTAGAACCTACTATCAGCCGGCGAAGAGCCTAGACATAACTACGAAGGATGTGCAATGAAGAAAAAAGATCTCATTCTCATACTAGTCGTAGTATTTGTTAGTGCGGTATTCTCATTCGTCATATCTAACTTATTTATTGACACGCCCAAGAATCGTGCAGAGAAAGTAGAGGTGGTCGGAGAGATAACACCCACTTTTCCGGCACATGATAAACAGTTCTTTAATGAAACTTCAATCAATCCTACCTTCATAATTCAAATCGGTAATAACGAGAACCAGAATCCTCTCCAGAAGCCCACGCAGTAGGGGACAGGACCAAGTATGAGCGTCTTGTCATCCAGTACCCAAAGACAAGTTGAAGAACGTCTTGTCACCGAAGGGCTTTTAACCGAAGAAAAAATTAAAGAGCTAAAAGAGAAGGCTAATAATGACAGTACGCCGTTTTTTGGCTTGCTTGTACACGATGGGCACGTCTCTAACGAAGCTCTCACAAAAATAATTGCTCATGTCAATAAGCTGCCATACGTTAATCTGACTGCGGCGAAGATTGATCCTAATATACTTACGCTGTTGCCCAGAGATATAGCTGAGCGCTATATGGCCGTTCCGCTCGGGGAGATGAACCATCGTTTAGTAGTGGCCATGCTTGACGCTGACAACGTTCAGGCAGTTGATTTTTTGGCAAATAAAGTCGGCCGTCCGATCAAAGTATATGCTGCCAGCGAAGAAGGTATCCGTAATGTACTTAAGCAATACGTGGTAACCATAGACAGCGAAATAAGCGGCTCTCTGAGTGAATCAGGAACTCAGCAATCAGAAAACAGTAAGGAAAAAGATAAAGACGGCAAACCAAAGAGCATTAAAACGATTGTACAGGATTCGCCAATCAGTAAGGCGCTATCTACTATTCTCGAGTATGCTGCCAAAAACCGGGCCAGCGATATACACGTTGAACCGCTGGAAAAGGAGCTCAAGATTCGCTGCCGAATCGACGGTGTACTTCGGGAAATTATGAAGCTTCCAAAGTCAACAGAGGCTCCGCTTGTCTCGAGAATTAAAATTTTATCCAATCTGAAGATTGACGAACACCGTATTCCGCAGGACGGTCAGTTTACTATCCATGTGGCCAATAAAGACATTGACCTTCGTATTGCTATCTCGCCGGTTGTCTGGGGAGAGCAAGTGGTAATACGTCTGTTGGATAAAAGCGGTACCAGCTTAATGCTTGAAGACATGGGCTACAAGGGAAGAGCTCTGCGCACGATTCGCAGAGGCCTGGAACGACCTAACGGCATGATACTTACCAGTGGCCCGACCGGCTCAGGCAAGTCTACCTCCATGTATGCGCTTATCCAAGAAATTAAAGACGACGCCATTAACATCGTAACGCTTGAGGACCCAGTAGAGTATAAGATGAACGGCGTAAACCAAATACAAGTTAACGCCGACGTTGGGCTGACCTTTGCCTCGGGGCTTCGTTCCATCTTGCGTCAAGATCCGGACGTAGTTATGGTTGGTGAGATTCGTGATAAAGAAACTGCCCAGTTGGCCGTACAGGCTGCATTGACCGGGCACCTAGTATTTTCAACGCTGCACACCAATTCTGCCGCCGGTATCCTACCGCGTCTTTTGGACATGGGTATAGAACCTTTCCTGATAGCTAGTACCGTACACACGGTTATCGGGCAGAGGCTTGTTAGGCGGATAAGCCCGGACAACAAAGAATCATACCAGTCCGATACTGCTGAAACAGAGGCGATAAAAGCAACACTTGGCCGTCTGTTACCCGAAAAAGCCGCCGATGTTAAGAAAGTTTCCCAAGATCTTGGATATGAAAACTTGCCTCTTAGAGACCAAAACGCTTATACTTTGTTTAAGGGCAAAGATAGTCCTGAAGCACCTGGTGGCTACAAAGGCCGAATGGGCTTGTACGAAGTTTTTGAAGTCACTGAATCAGTGCAGGAAAAGATATTAAAACGTGCACCAAGTTCAGAAATCCAGGAAGTCGCTATCAAAGAAGGCATGATCAATATGCGCGAAGACGGCTACTTAAAAGCTTTAGCTGGTCACACTACTATAAGTGAAGTTAATAGGGTGGCAGCAGTTGACAATGCTTAAAGATACATAAAATGACAAAGGAACATATGCAAGGACAACCTAGAATTGAAATCCTTCTGGAAGAAGTCATTAAGAAGAAGGCTTCTGACCTTCATATCCAGGTTGGCCTGCCGCCGATGCTCCGTGTAGACGGAGCTCTATTACCGGTTACGGGCACAGACGTACTGACCGAAGAAGCCGTTGAACTTTTAATATTTGCTATTCTTGACGAAGACCAGAAGCAGATTCTGCTTAAAGATAAGGAATTTGACTTTAGTTTTGCCTTTGGTGATCTGGGACGGTTTCGTGTCAATGCCTTCCATGAAAGGGGTAACCTGGCGGCTGCACTTCGTCTGATTCCAAATGAGCTATTGACTATTGAACAGCTTGGTTTACCGCAAATTGCTAACAAGTTTGCCGATTATCCACGAGGGCTGGTACTCGTCACGGGGCCTACCGGTTCGGGTAAGTCAACGACCCTGGCGGCGATAATCAATAAAATAAACACAGAAAAGTCAGTTCACATTGTTACCATTGAGGACCCGATTGAGTTTACGCACAAATCAAAGAAGTCGGTAATCGTACAGCGCGAAGTCCACTATGACACCTATTCATTTTCGGCTGCCTTGCGTAGTAGTCTGCGTCAGGACCCGGATGTTGTGTTGATCGGTGAGATGCGTGACCTTGAAACTATTGCGGCGGCCATAACGATTGCAGAGACGGGGCACCTTGTTTTGGCTACGCTCCATACTAACTCCGCTGCACAGAGTATCGACCGCATGATTGACGTCTTCCCGCCACACCAGCAACCGCAAATCCGTACACAGTTATCGAACATATTGATGGCTATTTGTTCACAGCGCCTCATACCTGCTATCGGAGGCGGCCGCCAAGCAGCCGCTGAGGTTTTGATAGCGACTCCTGCCGTCCGAAACATTATTCGTGAAGGCAAAACTCATCAGCTTGAAGCGGTCATACAGACCGGGGCAGAGTTCGGCATGCAGTCTATGGACAGGACACTTGTTAACCTCATTCATAGCGGCACCATTACATACGAAGAAGCCCGCAATGTTGCTGTTGATATTGATGAGCTTGATCGATTAATGAGAGGCTAATATGA
>CBKXXB010000020.1:0-15538 GCA_966685145.1 uncultured bacterium
GAAAAATAAAATAGGTAAGTCAGATCCAAAAGGCCGAAGGTATTTAGCACAAGCAAAGCTACATACCAGCCTTTTTGATCTCCATGAGCTGCACGCCATAGTGCATAACCTTTTAATGGTAGCGTGATAATCGTCATTACTACCATGACGCGGAATAAGCGAGGATCAATTACTGGCTGCATAAGTTCAGTATACCCCAACTCAACACCTTGTTTGCTAAGATGAAGCTGTGACTCATTTTTCTGAAGTATTTATTATCTATAATCCAAAAAGTACTGGCAACAGCAGAGCTAATGCCAAAAAGCTGGAAAGAAAACTTAAGAAAATACTAGGTGGCGTTTCGGTGAGCTGCATACCTACTGAATATGCGGGTCATGCCGAAGAACTAGCACGCCAAATTGTTTCATCGCATAAGCGTCCTTTAATCGTTTCTTCCAGCGGTGATGGCGGTTACCATGAAGTAATTAACGGTGCTATGCAGAATGGACGCAAGCGTTCATCGGCTGTTTGTGCCGTATTGCCTGCCGGCAACGCCAATGATCACAGCCGCACAATGCAGACAAGACCCCTTTGGCAATCTATTAAAAGCGGTAATGTAGCTCACATTGATCTTTTGAAGGTAGAGATCATAACTCCAGCGGGCACGACTACTAGGTATGCTCATTCGTATGCCGGGATAGGCCTAACTCCGGCGGTGGCAAAGGAGCTAAACAGGCACACATTGACGCCCCTCAAGGAAATCAAACTTGTCTTGACGACGCTTTTGAACTATCAGCCGCTTACCATTAAGCGAAAAGGCAAAACCATTATTCTGGACAGTCTGATTTTCAGCAACATCAATAAAATGGCCAAGTTCTTAAAGCTAGCCAAGGAAAATCATCCCGATGACGGACTGTTTGAAATCGTTACGTTTCCGCACAAACGCAAGGCCTTATTACTCAAACACCTTATTAAGGCTGCTACGACTGGCCTGAAAACTACCCGCCAAGCCAGCGAATACGAATTTGAAGTACTTGAGAATATACCTATGCAGCTTGATGGCGAGATTACTAACCTAAGAGCTGGCGCATCCATCCGCGTGACCGTAGCTAACAAAGCGTTGAGTACTATAGTTTAACTGCTACCTAATCTGTGCAATCGCCTTTAATAATACTAAGTGAACCCACAATTTTATTGGGTACGGCTTACAAGCTGAAGTTAGAACCGTTTGGTTAACTTTCTAGATTAAAACCCCGTGGTGCTGAATCTGAAAACTGGGCATTGTTGGCATCTTCAGTGCTACGGGCTAAGAATACAAAGTCACGACCAGAATCTATGGCATACTTCATCATTTCTTCTGAGTTGTCTGGTTCTTCATAAGTGGTTGCGCCTTTTACTGGTGTGGCTTCTTCAAATTTTATAGTAGACTTTGGCTTCACAAATTCCCACTTATCATTTTCGAGATATTTGTTAATCACTGATTTAACATGTTCTAGCCCGGGCACATAATCTTCAGCATACAAATAATAAATACTATTCCCAATTAGAAATCGCCACATAAAAGAATCGGGTGTGATAACTTCAAACCTTACGAGTGCAACATATTCTGGCAATTCTAGATCAAAACGACTTAAAGTATCACGGATTTGGTCTGATGTGGGTCTGTATTCAAAATCTCTTAACATCTTATGAAGTATGGTATCAGTTCGAACCTCACTTGAGTACAATGAAAGTTCGAACCAAAAATAACAGATTACGGATACAAATTTTATGATGCAGATTTGGTACCCCAGGAGGGACTCGAACCCCCGACCTTGACGTTAGAACCGTCTTGCTCTATCCAGCTGAGCTACTGGGGCACGTCAGAAACGACGGTCGGCTTACACAAAAGTAGAAATCATTTACTTTTGTTACATCCTTTAGTCGTCTCTTACTCTTAGTTTTTCAAACAGTCGAGTAAGCAAAGCCTACTCCTTGGTTTGGAAAACTATAAAGCGTACTTGGACGTGGTGCGGGATACCAGAGTCGAACTGGTCTCTTCAGTTTGGAAAACTGACATATTAGCCGATATACGAATCCCGCTTATTTTAGTCCTCGAAAAGAGCAGCGAGGCTTGCCCTTTGGGGTCGGCTTAGCTGACTGAGCGATGAGAAAAACTTGTTTGTCTCATTACCGAACAGGGGTAATTATAACACGTGTTTACTTTTCCACAGCTAGCTATTTGCGAGTCCACGAACTGGCGTATAATGCAAATTAGGTAATAAAACTTAGGAGGTACCATGCGCATTAAAGATATAGCAGTCAATCTGCTTAATGTGTTTTTAGTAGCGGTGGAAGCAATTTTAGGCCTAAGGTTCGTACTTAGGCTATTCGGTGCCAATGCTAATAATGACTTCGTGAATTGGGTGTATGAAATGAGCGGCGTATTGCTTGAACCATTTCGTGGCATTTTCTCAAGCCGTGTGTTCGAGAATCAATACGTGCTGGAATTCTCAACACTGTTTGCGATGGTAATATACGCTATTGCCGGTATGCTGCTTATGTGGCTTATTGATGCACTTACTCCCGATGCACCAGTAGTGGTAACGAAGAAACGACGTTAAGAATAGCGATTCTTAACAGATTTTGAACCCTAGCTTGTTTCAGCTAGGGTTCGTTTACTACTTCTATGTGCGCGCCGAGACTGTTTAGCCGCTCAGCTATGTCTTCGTAGCCGCGGTTAATAGAGTAGACATTGCGAAGCATTGATATCCCCGGTGCAGCTAACATGCCGATAAGCAGCAACACAGCCGGCCTTAGAGCTGGGGGGCATACAATGTCCGCTGCACTGAATTTTGTAGGCCCTTCTATGTAAGCCCTGTGCGGATCGGCAAGCGTAACGTTTACGTTAAGTTTACGAAGCTCGGTGTAGTAAAGAGCTCTTTCCTCATATACCCAGTCATGAATCAATGTTCGACCGCGTGCTATCGCAGCAATCGGAACGAAGTAGGGAAGGTTATCGATGTTAAGCCCTGGGAATGGCCGTGCATAAATCTTCTCTTCCAGCGCTTGAAGGGTGCCATTATGCTTGTAAATTGTAATGTCGGCCAGGTCGGAAAATCCATTATCGGCTTTGTACTTGGCTGATACGCTGAAACTTAGCCCCATTTTCTTGAGTTTAAGAAGTTCGAGTTCCAGAAATTCAATCGGAGTCCGGGTAATAGTGATTGATGAGTTCGTAGTTACGGCTGCGGCTATAAATGTCATTGCCTCGACAGGATCTTCGCTCGGAGCATACGTAACGTTCTTTTTTATATCAGGAACACCTTTTATGCGTAATGTGCTGGTACCGATACCTCCTATCTTGACGCCCAACTTTGTAAGGAAATAACACATATCCTGAACCATATAATTGGCGCTGGCCATTTTGATAACAGTTTCACCTTCAAACCGGGCGGCGGCCATCAAGGCATTCTCTGTAGTAGTATCACCGGACTCGTATAACACGACCTGCTCAGGGTGCTTTTTGTTAACAGTCACGTGGTATTGGCCGGTTTTGGCAACGATGTCTACCCCAAACTCTTCCAGAGCATATAAATGTGGCTTTACCGTCCGCGTGCCGAGCTTACATCCGCCTGCGTAAGGAATCTTAAACTCTTTGAACAAGTGCATAACAGGGCCGAGCATCATGATGACGCTGCGAGTCTTGCGTGCGGCGCCCTTGTCAATATTTTCTATAGAAAGCTTTGTCGGGGATTTGATTTCCAGGTCGTTCCCGGGCAGCCACTTGACGTGCACACCCATACTGACCAGCACTTCAACAATGCGGTTGACTTCTTCAATACGCGGCATGCGCTTAAGACGGGTAGTGCCTTTATTGAGCAGAGAAGCAAACAGTAGGCTAACCGCTGCGTTTTTTGACACCTTAGTTTCGATCGTACCGTGCAGTTCGTGCCCGCCTTCGACGCGCAAGTTCACCGCACCCCCGCTTAGGCTGATCAGCGGCTTTTTCAATACTTCGCTAATGCGACCAAGCGTCTCGAGGCTTAGGTTTTGCTTGCCGTGCTCGATTCGGTTGACGGCCGACTGGCTGGTGCCCAAACGTTTCGCAAAGGCTGCCTGGGTAAGGCCCCTATCTTGTCTTAGTTGGTAAATTAAATGACCTATTTTCTCGTTGGTTGTTAACATATCGCCACTGATTATATCGCCTACGATATAAAAGGCAAGTATTTTTGTAACAACCTGAGCGCCTGATAAAATGTCTATATGTTGTAATCACGCGGAAAACTTTTAGGGAAATTTACACAACTAAACGCGTGATTGGAGTATTGGCATGAAAGACTCGAGAATTAGTGAGCTCATTGAAGCGGAAGTTCGTCGTCAATCCGAAGGCCTGGAAATGATCCCCAGTGAGAATCACACATCGGCCGACGTATTGGAAGCGCTAGGCTCTCGATTGACTGACAAGTATTCAGAAGGCTATCCCGGTATGCGCTACTACGGCGGCTGTGAAGTCGTAGACGCGGTTGAGAACGAAGCAAGAGATCGTGCCAAAAGCTTATTCGGCGTAAGTCACGCCAATGTGCAAGGTTATTCCGGCTCGCCTGCCAACCAGGCCATTTACTATGCTCTGGTTAATCCAGGAGATACAGTTATGGGCCTGCATTTGTACTACGGCGGACACATGACCCATGGTTTGAAGGTGAATTTTTCGGGTGTGTACTATCGTTCAGTTCAATACCATACCGGCAAAGAGGGCTATCTTGATTACGATGAAATGGAGAAAATGGCCAAAACCGAACAGCCTAAACTTCTGATGGTAGGTGCTACAGCCTACCCTCGTATCTTTGACTGGAAACGATTACGTAAGATTGCTGATCTATGCGGCGCCTGGCTTGTGGCCGATATCTCGCACATTGCGGGGCTGGTCGTTGCGGGGGAGCATCCTTCGCCGGTGGGCATCGCTGACGTTATTATGACGACCACACATAAGACTTTGCGTGGTCCTAGGGGTGCATTGATTTTATGTAACGGCAATCCATCCAATCCGCTTAAAAAGGTCGAGCGCACTAAAGAAAACCTGCCTACGCTTATTGACAGGGCAATTATTCCCGGGCTTCAGGGAGGGCCGCACAATCATCAGACCGCCGCTATTGCCGTAGCACTTAAAGAAGCTGCGACACCTGAGTTTAAGGAATACGGGCGACAGATCGTCAAAAACGCCAAGACACTGGCGAATGGTTTGAACGACCTTGGCTACCATCTGGTTACTGGCGGAACCGAAAATCATCTGCTCTTAATCGACCTTACCAATAAAGGTATCAGCGGCATGGAGGCCGAAAGAGCTCTCGGTAAAGCCGGCATCACAGTCAATAAGAATACCGTACCGTTTGACCCCAGGTCGCCGTTTGACCCTTCAGGTATAAGACTCGGCACACCGGCTTTAACTACTCGCGGAATGAAAGAAGGCGAAATGTCACAGATCGTGGAATGGATAGACCAAGCAATAGCGTCTCACAATGATGATAAAGCCCTAGCCAAACTCAGGCTTGCAATTCAGGATCTATGCCAGCACTTTCATCTGCCCGGTAAGCCTTAGACTATTCGGTAACGGAAGGTTTCTTTTTAAGTCTTTCGCGTGTTCTGAGTTGTAATTCTTCAGCCTCGAGCAGAGCAAGTGTCGCGTTTACCAGATATCGCTCTGCTAATGTAACAAGCCCATAGGGATTGGCGGTAATGCCCCTATGCCTTTTGAGCATTTGGCGCCATCTCAACATATCTCTGCCCTTGTCGTATACAGTTCTAGCCGTTGAGCCAGGACTGCTAAGCTGATCAGCCGATAAATCGTGCAGTTCATAAATACTCTGACGCGCCCTAACTTCATTGTCCTGGATCTTTTCAACGGTATAACTGGCCGCCCTTAGAATTGTGACCGGACCATGGCCGGCGGCAGACAAAATTACTGGCTTGAGAATAGCTGCTCCGTACTCCCGGTAAGCGGCGGTGTAGTCAGTTTTAGCTATGTTGAATTCGTACACAGTATCCAGAAGCTCATCAGGGCACTCTAGTGCCAGGCCTACGCGGCCAAGCATCATACTGACACATACTTCTCTCCGCACTTCAAGGAGTGAGGCTTCGCCATGCCGGTGGGCGAAGTACTCCGATAAGAATTCAATGCCGCTTGGCTGTGTATCCCCCGTGCTTGACACTGACCCTCCCTTAGTGCGGATAGTATACCTGCGCCAAGCTTCATAGTGCGTTAAAATTCTAGCAGCGGCAGTAAAAAGTTCTTAAGGCAAGAGTTCGGGCTCTTGCTCAAGCGTAATGCCAAACTTTGACTTTACGGCGTCTACAATTTTTTGTTTGAAGTTTAAAAGGTCCTGAGTGTTGTGCGCATTTTCATTAACTAGTATCAACGGCTGTTTTTCCCAAGTGCCCATACCGGTGTTACTGTCATGAGCTCCTTTAAAACCGGCTTGCTCCACTAGCCACGCCGCCGAGACCTTAACCTTGTCCCCGTCCGGCCAATACATTATGTTCGGATAGGCAACGCTTAGTTGAGTAAGCTTTTCAGGAGAAATGTACGGATTGTAGAAAAATGACCCATTATTGGCAACTACTGCCGGATCCGGTAATTTAGCTGAGCGGATAGCAATAACGGCGTCACGGATGACTTGCGGGGTGTATGTAGTTATTTTGTGTTCCGTAAAGTATCGTTGCAGTGCGTCGTAGAATGGCGGCTCGGGTGCCTTTTGGACTAGGTGAAAGGTTACGGCGCTTATCAGAAAACGTCCACGGTCCGTAGTTTTAAAGCGGCTGGTGCGGTAGGCGAAATCGCACTCGCTGCCAGGAATTGTAACCAGGCTTCCTTGCTGTCGATCAAAGGCTTCAACTGTCGTAAGTACGTCTTTAATTTCCCGGCCGTACGCACCCACGTTCTGTATAGGAGTAGCACCAGCTGTGCCAGGTATAAGAGATAACTCCTCCAAACCACTGAAGCCAAGCGAAACTGCCCGTTCCACTACCGAGTCCCAATTTTCACCGGCACCTACGGTTAGATACAGGTTATAGTCGTCTTCTTTGAACGTTTCGAATCGTTTGATTCTGTTAACCAGGACTAAGCCGGGGAAGCCTTCGTCGCGCCATACTATATTGCTACCGTCACCGATCATGATAATTGGGAGCTGGCGTTCTGCAGCCCAAGTAATCGCTCGGGCAATCTCGAACCTATCGGTTATTTCACACAAATACGCTGCGTTGCCGCCTAAGCGCATAGTTGAATAAGCACTGAGTGGCACCGACTCAAGTATGTACATAATTGCCTATTATACCTGTTTCTGCTTGCAAGCCTGCTCGGAGCATCGTACCATGGGGACGATGGCCGAAAAAAGCAGCAGGGAGTATCCGTACAAAACTTTGGGCAGCCGCTTAAAGGTGCTTCGCGAAAAGTTCAAAGAGAGCTTAGCCGAAGTATCGGGTGCGGTGGAGATAGAAATAGATACCCTCAGCAATTTTGAGCTTGGTATGGAAAAGCCAAGCGAAGACATATTGCTACTTCTTATCAGTCACTTTGGTGTCAAAGAAGATGAAGCAGCTAGACTGTGGGAGCTGGCAAACTACGAACCGCATGATTCCAAGGAATCTTCATCCTCCAAGCAGGGCATGCTTGTTGCTACTAATGACGCGCGCGTTATATATACGGATCTTGTATACGTTACCGGTAACCAATACGGTGTAGTCATAAACTTCATGCAGGAATCGGGGCCTCAAAGCCAACCGCTCATTGTCTCCCGTGTTGGTATGAGCCGCGAGCATGCGCGTAGTTTGCTGGAAGTTCTTAAACAAACGCTGGAAGCTGCTCCAAAAGCCTTACCTCAGCCTGACCAAAAACTCGATGCAAAAAAAGAAGAAAAAACAGATCGCTCTTAATTTCTTCGATGTAACTTTTGTAACGGAAAATTCTGCATTAATTGGTGCAGCATTATTAGTCAAAGTGTAACTTTACTCAGAGGGGCTACGTAAGGTTTGAGCGGAACTCTGGTTAGCAATATCTATAAGTATAACTACAAATTAGCCTTCAACTGCCACTTCGAATCCACCATACGACATTTTCTTCATGTCGTTAGGCATTTCAAAGTCAGTTTGATTCTTATATGCCTCGTCCATTTCTTCCATAACTTTTTTGTTTACTTCATCACGGTGCTCTTTTGATTCGAAAACAATGAATGAAAACCAGACGTTTTCCTCATCGTTTGCGCCGGCCATCTCCTTAAAAGCTCGTGATTTTTGATCGCCCATTTCCTGCTGCTTAAGATCTTCACCTCTACACTCAAAGTATTGAAGTGCACCATGCTTCATCCAGGAGTCGCGTCCTTGTTTGGCCATCTCTTCGTACTCAGCTTCTTTATCCTTGGGCACTACCAGAATAAATCCATCCACGTATTTAGCCATTTTATCTACTCCTCTTCGTTAAATTACTACATATTAAGCTTAGCATTCAGGCTAAAACAAAAAAGGACGCACAAGCGACCTATATTAACATTGTATGCTGCACGGTTAATGACCGTGTAACTATACTCCGAAGTTGAAAGCTAGGATTTACCGTTTAAATACTTGCCGGCAACGCTTAGGGCAAAGGAAGGCAAAATGATGAAGACGGTCGCCATTAAAAGTCTCATGATTACCCTGTTGAAATCTGACATATCGTCATCATTCTCTGGCATCGTCAGTACGTGTAATAGGCCCAATAAGCCGAAAACGATTGAAGCGCTAATGAATATTCGTGTAGCTATTTTTTGCATACGCTTATTGTATCAATAAAGTTAGGGTATTTTCGTGTTGCATAGAAATAGAGCAGCATAATCTTAGAAGCTAGAACCATTCTGATTCATCAGCCAGCTTAATAGATATCGCCTCGTTGTTCTTTTTGAGTCTCTTCAAATGGACCAACAATCCTGCGATTAAATTCTTTTGATAACCCATTTAGCATTCCTTCAACTAATGTATATGCCCAATACCTTTGCTCTGGGATTGTCTGGAGAATTAGTTTTGTAAAACTATAATCTAGTAAGCCGGCAAAAGAATGCACCTCTCCACCCTCTTTGGACATTCTATTTATCTCATCAGCGAGTGCCTTAATGAGCGGATCGAGTTTAGGTCTTTGCTCTGGCCTTAAATATGGCATCGTATATCTCCTATTTGTGGAGATATTATACAAGTAAGAAGTTCGAATCTCATTAGGGTAGCGGGAAAATTCGAACATAAAATTAATTGATTACAGATAAAAATTATATGATGCGGAAATGGTACAGCTTAGTAGCTGAAGTTAGAACCTGTTTAGTTACTTAAATGGCCTTCTATCGTTTTGTATACCCTATCGTAATTAGTTGCATTAGTGTCAGTTGTATCCAGTTCAATAGTTTCACCCTTTAATTCGAGTGGGACGTCCTTGCCGTTTGCCTCAACAAAGCCGCTTCTAATTTCTTCGGCTGAAATTTCTTCAACATGACCCTGGTGTCGGGCTTCTGTGTCTATTCGACCCATGAATCTTTGGTAAACTGTTTCTCCTTCTGCCCAGCATAAAATTTGTACAACTGAGCAGCCATATGTTGCTTGGATTTTCTGGAACCGCTTGCTGTCTATGTCGTATTTAAAGTTACTCTCAACGATGATTGAATGGCCCGCTCGCAGTTCTTCATTAACAATGTAATCCATGATTCGATGACTAGCAGCACTAATTTTCAACGACCATGACTTATCACTCCATCCGAGCGTATCGAACATGCACTCCTTCAAAGCATCTTTTGATATAAATGGAAGTTTATATCTCTCAGACAGGGATTTACCAAGAGTAGTTTTACCAGTTCCTGGCATCCCAGTTATGATTACTAAAAGAGTTGCGTGCATATGAATACTATAACAAAATGGACATCGGTTCTGACGTCCATTTAGGGTACAGGTGTGGTACGCCCGGAGGGATTCGAACCCCCGACCTTCTGGTCCGAAGCCAGACGCTCTAATCCGCTGAGCTACGGGCGCATAATAATGGCGGCTTAATCTAAAGTGTTTAAACAATAACAAAAGTTATGCAATTTAAAAACTTTGAAAGTACCGTTTACAGTGTATCATCTTATGAGAGAAGAGAGATGACGTATAAATTAAGCAACTTTAGAGAAGTACACGAGGTGTTGAGTAAACATGTGCCGCCTCTGCGTTCATTTCGTGGTGCTTACACTCTTGAGCGTATGCAGAAATTAATGGCGGAGCTTGGCAACCCTCAGGATACTTATAGGACTATTCACGTAGCAGGTACCAGCGGCAAAACTTCAACTAGCTACTACCTGACCTCTTTATTAAAGGCTGCCGGGCAAAAGGTCGGGCTTACTATTTCACCCCACATAGACGAAGTGAATGAAAGGGTTCAAATAAATCTCCAGCCGCTAACTGAGAAAAAGTTCTGCCAGGAATTCTCAGTATTTTTAAATATTGTCGAGAGGACCAACA
Source organism: uncultured bacterium (assembly GCA_966685145.1). Taxonomy (GTDB): domain Bacteria; phylum Patescibacteriota; class Saccharimonadia; order Saccharimonadales; family OFTM59; genus CBKXXB01. The sequence goes on from CBKXXB010000020.1 coordinate 10,462, forward strand.
TAAAGCCGACATATTTTGAGCTATTAGTGGCGTTTGCTTTCTGGCATTTTGCCAGGGAAAAAGTAGATTACGCAGTGATTGAGGTTGGTCTCGGCGGACTGCTTGACGGAACCAATGTTATGAACCGCGGCGACAAGGTTTGCGTAATTACGGACATAGGGCTCGACCATACGGCTGTGTTGGGCGAATCAATATCCGCTATAACCGCGCAAAAAGCAGGGATTATTCAACCGCATAACACAGTGTTTTCCTATGAACAGGGTGACGTAGTCATGGAAGTACTCAGGGAAGTATCAACGCAGCTCCAGGCCGAACTGCATGAAGTTTGGCCGCTTAAGCCTAGCGAACTGCCAAAGCAGATGCCGCTTTATCAAAGACGCAACTGGTATCTGGCGCTTATAACTTACGACTATTTGTCTAAGCGTGACAACTTGCCGGAACTTGACGAGTCTCAGTTAGCCACCACGACAATGACTCATATACCGGCGCGCATGGAAATATTGCAAGTCAACGGCAAAACACTGGTACTGGACGGTGCTCATAATTCGCAAAAAATGAAAGCTCTGGTTTCGAGCATGAAGCAGCACTTTAAGCACAAGACATTTGCCGTATTGTTCAGCCTTGTTCAGAGCAGGAACTACCGCACATTGTCTACACTACGCGAAGTAGCCAGCCTTGCTGATTATTTAATCATTACCCAGTTTGATGTTCAGCAAGACTTGCGCAAACTTTCTGTAGATTCTGTCAAGGTCGCGAAGTATTGCGAACAGTTAGAGTTTAAGGACTTCGAAATTATAACCCAGCCAGAGGAAGCGCTTGCGCAGCTACTGAAGAGAAAAGAAGACGTATTGCTAATAACCGGATCGTTCTATTTACTCAATCACATTAGGCCAGTACTCTGGAAGTATGATCCGACTCATAGCAGCCATAGATCGTAAACGCGGTATCGCCAAGAATGGTGATCAGCCGTGGTATGTTCCTGAGGACGAAAAGTATTTTAAGCAGCAGACTATGCAGTACGGTGGTAATGTGCTGATAGGCAGAAAACTATATGAACTGATCGGGCGTCCTCTAAAGGACAGGCGCAACATAGTGCTGAGCCAAAGCCAAGAACACATAGAGGGGACAGAAGTTGCTAAGGATCTAAGTATACTTAACACGTTAAGTGATGTATGGATAATAGGTGGGGCGTCGGTTTTTGAGCAGACTATAAGCCAGGCAGACGAACTTTATATTACATACATCGAAGCGGATTTTAATTGTGACCTGTTCTTCCCCGAATTTGAGCATGGTTTTCGGCTGGTCAAGGAAGATGACTTACGTGAACAGAACGGCTTCCTGTTCCGCTATTGCGTCTACGAGCGGTTGCAAAAACAGGGGTAATTTGTTAAAGTTCATTGGTCTTTCCATCTTTAAAGGAAAAGAGCAGAGTCAGTCCACTTAAGGTGGACTCCGATTCATTCGGAAAGGCTCATTGAGAAAAACCCTGGTTTGTCTCAATTTCATGGGCCAGTAGCTCAGCCGGTTAGAGCACCTGCCTCTTAAGCAGGGTGTCGAGGGTTCGAGTCCCTCCTGGCCCTCCAAGCATAAGCATATTGATCTCCGCTAGGAGGTCATTTTGTTATAATGAGCCGGTTACACAGAAGGTAAATTTTGCTAAATAGTAAAGCAAACATAGTCTTAGATAAGGTGGGCCCGTTATGGCAGGAATCGCACTACCGCGACACCAAAGACCCTTGCCCTGTATTTGACGGTAAGCTGTGGCATATTTTTGGTTCGGGTGGGGCTGTTTTAGGCGAAAAGCAAGAGGAGTGGGAAATTCTGCATGCTACTGCACCTAATGTTAAGGGACCATGGAAAGAGCAGCCAAGTGTCAAGATAGTCGGGCTATCCGGTAAACATATTGCTGCTCCCGGTGTGGTGTACGAGTCAGGCAAATTCCACATGCTAGTTCAGACTGAATTCTTAAGTATTGGCGGTACAATTGAATATCTAGTATCCGAAGACGGTGGACGGACATTTATTCACCAGTCGACGGCGCTTGAATCAGTAGAAGGCACGCACGAGGCTGCCTTGTATGACCCGCACCAGGCTATCATCAATGGTAAGAAATATTTTACCTACTCTGGCAGCGATTTTATCGGTGAACAGGAAATTGCCGATATGTTTGCCGTGAGTCCATGGGTTGGTCGTCCAGACATATATTTAGCAATTAGCGAGTCAAATACGTGGGCAGGACCATGGAAAAGATTGGGCAAGATCCTAGATCATGAAGATGTCGTACATCATAACCAGCGTGATCACGTGAGTTATGAGTGGGGCCTTGAGGGCTCGCAGTTGATACAGTTGCCGAATGGCATAATTGTTATGAACGCAGTGTGTTTTTTGCCTCACGGCGAGTATGGCACCCGGCAGCGGATATTTTTTGCCTTTGCCGACAAGGTTGAAGGGCCATATTATACGGCGGGCACTGTGTTGAAGCCAGTACCAAATACATGGGAAGGTGCGGAAAACGGCCATGCAGCTGCATTTAGGTACGGACGGGACATGATCCTGTTTTACCAAGGACGACCGCCCAAACTCGAGCCTTGGCGATACGGGATAGCATACTTCAATATTCGTATGCTTGAACGCATCGGAAAGTCTACTATCAAGTATCACAACCAACTTGCCAAGATAACCAAAGAGCGCCCAAACACAGACCTAAACAAATTTGCGAACAGATTACGCAATTCTAAAACCATCACCTCCATTACGGAATACAGCCGGGATCTTCGTTCTGCTCTGCGTAAGTATCTCTAACTAAATTGCGACAACGTTTGTTATGGCACCGAATCGGCCGGTATTGTTTCAAAAATACCGAGCAATCGCTATTTCTAGTTGGCAACACAAGTATTTTACAGAGGCGGCGTTAGATATTTTACATAAAAATATTTCCCGATGGTTGTAAATATATAAAGTCATAAATTAACTTGGGGGTCTATATGAAGAGAGTGCACTACACTTTACAAAATTTGGCCCGGATTAAGCGCTTTACTATCAGTAAAAAATTACTGGTGCTTGGGCTGGTTATTATTGTGATTCTTTTGACCATTCCACTGATTACTTATGCCAAGTTTGCTAGTGATATTGCCGAACGTGAACGCCTCATGAACCGCAAAAATACCGGCTTTGTTCTTTTGGATAGGAATGGTGAGGCTATTTATAGTTACGGGCGTGTTAATTACGAAAATGATGCCAAGCTCAGTGAAGTATCCGATCATGTCGAACGCGCGCTGGTCGCCAGTGAGGATGAGGAGTTTTATGAACATGATGGCTATTCAACCAGAGGTATAGCTGGGGCATTATTTGCCAACCTAACCAGCAAAGACCTCAAACGTTACGGAGGATCGACTATTACCCAGCAACTGGTTAAAAATAACTTACTCACTACTAAAAGAAGCTTTTTGCGCAAATACCAGGAACTTTCCATGGCTATTGCCGTTGAAAACAGGTACAGCAAAGATGAAATACTGGAAATGTATCTGAACTCGGTTTACTTTGGCGAAGGCGCTTTTGGTATCAGTGCAGCCTCAAAAACGTACTTCAATAAGTCGCCTCAAGACCTTAACCTGGCCGAAAGCAGTATGCTTATAGGCTTGCTGCCTGCACCGACCGCATTTTCTCCTATATCAGGTGACAAGGAAAAAGCAAAGCAACAACAGCGAACGGTGCTTGAGCGCATGGTGAGCGCCAGGTTGATAACACAAGAAGAAGCAGACAGCACCTTTCAAGCGGAACTGAAATATGATTATCAGAATATAGTACAGCAGAATAACGCCCATCATTTTGCCATAATGGTTCTTGAGGAACTGAAAGACAAATACGGCGAGGAGACTATTGTGCGTGGCGGCTACCGCGTTACGACAAGTCTTGACCTAAACTGGCAGCGCCAGGCAGAGCAAATTGTTTCGGAGCAGGTGGCAAGACTTAGTTCGACGGGCGCTACCAATGCCGGCCTCGTAGCCATAGACCCTAAAACAGGCGAAGTGAGGGCTATGGTTGGCAGTGTTAATTGGGATAATCCTGACTTTGGCAAGGTTAACATGGCCTTGGCTCCCAGACAGCCAGGTTCAAGCTTTAAACCTATTTACTATACTGAAGCCTTTGACAAAAGAATCATAACCCCGGCAACGATACTAAAAGATGAGCCGAAAAGCTGGGACACTTACCGGCCGCAAAACTTTGACTTCAAATTTAGAGGGGACATTTCGGTGCGGAATGCATTAGGACAGTCGCTTAACATTCCTTCAGTGGAGATTATGCAAAAGCTGGGTGTCAAAGAAGCTAGCCAGGCTGCCCAAAGAATGGGCATCAGTAGCGTGACAGAACCCGACAAGTATGGCTTATCACTGGCACTCGGTACGGCTGAAGTAAAGCTGCTTGAAATGACAAACGCCTATGCCGCCTTTGCCAACCAAGGAGAGCAATTCAGTGTCAGCACTATAACCGGCATCAAAGACAAATTCGACCGAGATATATATAGTCACAAATCAAAGTCGCGACGGGTCGTAAGCAAGGAAGCGTCGTTTTTGATTTCCTCCATACTTTCTGATCAACAAGCTCGTGCGCCGACGTTTGGGCGCAACCTTATGATTGACAATAGGGATACAGCCGTCAAAACCGGTACCACTGACGATAGTCGTGACGCCTGGACGATTGGCTATACGCCCAGTCTGACAGTCGGGATCTGGGTAGGGAATAACGAAAACCAGCCGATGCGCGGTATCGCCGGATCCTCCAGCGCCGGCCAGATATGGCGGCAATCTATAAAAACTTTTCTGGGTGACTCTCCTAAAGAGGAGTTTGTTAAACCGGAGGGGATAATTGAGCTTGATATCTGTAAAGGCAGTGGCCTACGTGCCAGTCATACTTCAGGTAGCACTTACAAAGAGTTCTTTATAAAAGGCTCTGAACCGACTGAAACCTGCCGCGCTCCTAAGAAGGAGCCAAAAAAAGAAGTGAAAAAAGAGGAGGATAAAAAAGAACCCGAAAGAAAAGAGGAAGAGCCAAAAAACGAGGAGAACAACACCGATAA
>CBKXXB010000021.1:0-14840 GCA_966685145.1 uncultured bacterium
TTGTAAGGCCTCTATTAAGAAAATAGCACTGCGCCTGTGCAGTGCTTTTGGAGCCGGGACGGTAAAACCGCTCATTATATAAGATTTATTAGCGCTTACCGTCCTTGGCTTGACTGACCGCTCTCATACGAGAGCGATATCGGCTTTTTGACCGTTGGTGTAAGTTTTTGTTTCAGTCTTACCCGTTTAAGTTACTATTTTTATGCAAATATGTCAAGGCAAACTCATTGTGAGTTTGACTACAGCTATCTGTAAGCACTCATTAAAGGTCTACATTAACTTGATTATAGGCGTTGTGATAATTACTTAAATGATAGCCTATATTTACTTAATATTCATAAGTAAATATGCTGGTGTTTGTTGCTTTAGTAGATTTTCGTGCGCGCCCATGTCTTTTCGCGAACCCATTAACCATAGTGGCTCAGGATCCCAGAACTAAGCTGAATGAGCAGTATTTAAGACGGTATCAATATGGCATAGAGGTATCTTTTGGGCCTCTCTGCATTTGGTTGTACTTGTACGCGCTCATAAGCACGCCAGCATGCTAAAGCTTTTGTAACAAAGGGTTAGTAATCAGCCCCCGGCCTGACGCTACCAAGATTTCAGCTAGCAGGTATTATAAGCAACTCTAAGACATGGACTGCGGCCTTGATCTATACCCGAGCATTTTGTGTCCTTGTATTTTTTACAAAGAGTAATCTTGCAACTACCGACATAGCTGCTCCTCTAACTACCTTAAAGTAGCCTTTTTGCGATAAATATTAACGATAAGTTATACACAGCCTGGAAATGTTTAAACACAAACGTATTGACAGGCTAAATGCTGCCCGATAAGATATGAGTGGCGCTTGAATAAAAAAAGTGCTCAAAACAAAAACGACTAGTAACAACGGCTTCTCGCAAGCCGTTGTTCCATAAAAACAATAAAAAGACTTATTACTAAAAGACACAACAAAAACCCCAAAACTTCGCCTGCAGTCCCGATTAAATCGGGACTGTTTTTTGATGCTGGTATGGAGTATTGTTTAGATAATATGTAAGGGATCATATGAGCGCTAAAATTCATAGCGTAGCTAGTAATGGTAATGCGGTATTGGTCGTAGACGTAGAATGCCATTTGTCCAATGGACTACCTAATATTATTATTGTTGGTTTTGCCAGTAAGGCCGTGGATGAAGCTCGGGAACGAGTAAGGAGTGCTTTCAGCAATTCCGGTCTAGATTTGCCGCGCAAACGTATAACAATTAATCTGGCGCCGGCCGATATGCCAAAAGAGAGCCCTATTTTTGACCTGGCTATTGCTACAGCTATTCTACAGGCCAGTCAACAAACTAAAGCTTCTAACCTTTCTGCTACCCTTTTTATTGGAGAACTGGGGCTCGATGGCAGCGTTAGAGCTGTCAGGGGAATAATCGGAGCCTTGCTTTACGCCAGAGAGGCTGGGTTTAAACAATTTTATATTCCCCTTAAAAACCTCCGGCAAGCAGCCCTTGTTCCCGATATAGAGTTGGTCCCGGTTAAGCAGCTCAAACAAGTCTACCTTGATTTGACCGGCACCACACAGTTGCAAAGGATTAAAACCGATAAAGGCATCATGAAGAAAGAACTGCGGCCCGACTCTCTGCATGACTTTAGCCACATTGTAGGCCAAGCAAGAGCCAAGAGGGTGCTGGAAATAGCGGCGGCCGGTTCGCACAATGTATTACTGAATGGTCCTCCGGGAACCGGCAAAAGTATGCTAGCAAAAGCCCTGCCTACCATTTTAGCACCGCTAGAACTAACTGAGGCGCTCGAAGTTACCCATTTGCACAGCTTAGCCACGCGTGAATTTGAGCGAATAATTACAGAGAGGCCCTTCCGGTCACCTCACCATAGCGCCAGTGAAATATCAATTGTAGGCGGAGGCCAGCGGCCAAGACCCGGCGAAATAAGCCTTAGCCACCACGGTGTTCTGTTTTTCGACGAGTTGCCCGAATTCAGACGGTCAACAATTGAGGCTCTTAGGCAGCCACTGGAAGACAAGGTAATTACAGTCGCCCGGGCAAAAGATACTCTGACTTTTCCGGCTAATTTCATTCTTGTCGCCACTTCTAACCCTTGTCCGTGCGGCTATTATGGCACTGCTACAGCCTGTACTTGCCTGCCCTATCAAGTTATGAAGTATCAGCATAAATTGTCCGGTCCTATATTGGACCGTATCGATCTTTACAGTGAGGTCGACGCAGTTAAGCATGAAGATCTACTGACAAATGCCCAAGAAGAATCAAGTCAGGATATCCGGGTTCGCGTACAAAAAGCCCGGCATAGACAGCTTGCGCGTTACCAGAAACCAGGCAGGACTAATGCCGGATTAACCAATTCGGAGATCAAGCAGTTTATTAAGCTGACTCCTGCCGCACAAGACTTGCTCAATAAAGCAGCTGAGCGGTTGAGTCTCTCGCCCAGAAGTTATATGAGGCTGATCAAGGTAGCACGCACTATTGCAGACTTGTCTGATTCGGAAGGCATTGAAGAAGCTCATATCAGTGAGGCGCTGCAGTACCGTCGACCGCCTGTATCGGCTTAAACTTGCTTGACCCCTGTTTCTACATCTGTTACAATCACCTGCAACCAGCAATGTTAATATTTAAGGAGTACCTCGATCGATAAATCTACTCGCCTGAATGAAGCAATTCGGGCAGCGAGCTTACGCGTTATAGATGAAGAGGGGCAGCAACTAGGCGTGCTCTCGCGAGCAGAAGCGCTGCAGGCTGCCGAACAACGAGGCCTTGATCTGGTAGAGATATCACCTCAAGCGTCACCGCCCGTTGCCAAAATCATTGACTGGGGCAAATATAACTATCAGCGCACAAAACAGCTACAGAAAAACAAGCGCAATACAAAAACGCTTGAGGTAAAGCAAATGCGCTTCGGCCTTAAAATCGGAGAACACGACCTGGGTGTCAAGCTCAGGAAGGTCAACGAGTTCCTGGACACTGGCCATAAAGTTAAAATTACAGTAATATATAGAGGACGAGAGCTTGCCCATAAAGAACTGGGCTTTAAACTTGCCGATAAGGTAATAGCAGGATTCGGCGATCACGTGATCGTAGATGAACGGCCTCAACTCGCCGGAAAACAGCTAAGTTTCGTTATAAGGAGTAACCAGCATGCCAAAGCTAAAAACGCATAGCGGCACAAAAGACCGCATACGTATCACTAAGAACAAGAAAGTCTTACATGGCCACTCGACCAGTAATCACTTTTTGCAGAAGAAAAGCGCTTCAAGGAAACGCCGCTTTGCTGTTAGAGGCCAAATGACAGGTAAAAGCGCTACTAACATTAAACTGAAATTGGGAGCCTAAATAGATGCGTATTAAACGCGGCACCACAACTCACCGTAGCCACCAGAAAATCAGACACGCCACAAAAGGCATGACTCGTTCCAACAGGTCTAGTATTCGTCGCGGCCGTCAGGCTATTGTTAAGTCACTTGAGAACGCCTACCGTGATCGCCGTAACCGTAAGCGAACTTTTCGCGAGACCTGGAACACTCGCATCAACACGGCGGCGCGCGAACATGGAACGACTTACAGTCGACTTATTGCCGGGCTTAAAAAAGCCAACATCACGCTTGACCGCAAGATTCTGGCCGAGCTTGCGGTGAACGATCCTAAAGCATTTGAAACAATCGTCAAGGCCGCTAAGCAGTAGTCAGTAATTCCTCCTTAATTAGAATAATGAGAGGCCGCGTAAACGCGGCCTTTTATTTATTTCAGGAACAACAGCACGGCTTTGCCGAAGGCAAATGCGGATTTACTCCGCAAGGTACGATAAGTTTACATATATGCCAGATTATCCGTAAGCCGGGTTCTGTTTTAGCCGATCATCTATCTAGTTCTGCCGTTGCCGGCAGACTCAAGCGGGTTTTATGAATGAACTCTGGCGGGACACCAGCCGGTTTAAGCCGGCTAAAGTCCATCTCCTTGCAGCAGGCAGGGTTTACCTTTTCTAGGCGTCACCGCCCAGAACTGTGGGCTCTTACCCCACTCGTTTCACCTTTACCTATCTTGCGATGGGCAGTTTCGTTTCTGTGGCACTTTCCCTGGGGTTACCCCCGGTTGCTGTTAGCAACTGCCTTTCCCTATGCTGCCCGGACTTTCCTCTTACAGACAAAGCCTGCAAGTGATCAGCCGATAATCTGGCCTAGCTATTATACAACAATCAGTAAAGAGACGCTATTGGTTATGGTATCTTAGCTTCGGCGTCAAGCGTTTCATTGACCTCGCCATCAGCCAACTTATTAAGTGCTCTAGGTACATGAGTAAATGTTACCTTTTTAAAGTTTTTGGTGAGCTCTTTTATGGCCTCGTATATGGGCCACAAGTCCCGATTCTTGACCTTGTATATACCCTTCATTTGATTGACAACAAGCAAGCTGTCCATGAATACGGAGACCTCTCTAGCACCAAGTTTTTGCGCCTCTTCGAGCCCTAGCTTAAGAGACTGGTATTCTGCCTGGTTGTTTGTAGTAATGCCTAAATAAACTCCGCTTTTCTTTAGTATGCCATCATCCATATCCATCAGCACATAGCCTGACGCAGAAGGCCCCGGGTTACCTCTCGAGCCACCGTCAGCATAGAGCTTGATTGCCTTATAACTAGGTCGTGAAGCTGGTTTAGCAGGTGTAATTAATAGTTCGTCGACCCTTTTAGCAAAAGTTCTGTCCAGTTCAGTAATCTTGTCACCAGCAGAGTGAGTGCTGAGCCATAGTTCGACGGTTCGCCAGCTGTTTTGAATCTGAGGATGATGGTTCATATCCTCTGCTATCTCGGCTACCCCATTCAAAAAGCCGACGGCCTGTTTAAAGTCATCAAACGTAAACTTTCCGTAGAGTTTTTGATCTATTTCTTTCCACATTCCTACATCGTATCATGAGTACTTAAACTAATAGTCAGTTAGCCGGTTATTGCTTAAAAATCTTTCATGCTGTTTACTAGACGGCGCAGCTCATTCTCTTAGCTAAGGTGTAAGCTACGGCATAGCTGGACATACGGACATTGTCTGCAGAGCAAGTGATAAAATAGTCATTATCAGGGTGTAGCTTAGTTGGTAAAGCGCCGGGCTGGGGGTCCGGAGACCGGAGGTTCAAGTCCTCTCACCCTGACCAGTTTGTAATTGTACTCCGGCTTCCGTAAAACAGCAGAAGCTATTTTATCTCGAGCCTCCAACAGTTCCTGCACTTTATCCCAAGCTGAATACCTTCAACTTGGAGACCCGGAATTATTGCGTGACTCTTTTTTCGTTCGCAAATCCCTTGGAAGCGGATAAAGGCTTCTAGGAATCCATATAAAAAGTCCGATAATATCGGACTTTTTACTTTGTTGCCAGACGGGGCCAATATGACAACCTGGACTAAATCTCCAGGTGGGTGCTCGCACGGTGTTACCGCAGTAACACGCAAATATTGAGCTCCCTAATGATAAGTATTCAGATTATCATTTGCTTGACCCAGTTCGCCTGAGCCACACCATTATAACCTAGAGCAAAAATATAAGTATAGAGCGATTTATCTCCACTAAAAGTCTGGTAAAGCCCGGCACCATAAGAACCAACGCAAAAACCAGAAAGATCCCGAAAGCTTCAAGTTGAGCCATTATCCGCTGTAAACTTTCCGGAGCAAAAGCATAGAGAACTCGAGAGCCATCAAGCGGTGGTATCGGTATCATATTGAAAACGAAAAGTCCCACATTAATCGCCGTAAAGAGAGTCATTATGGCAAACATTTCAGGACTGTTAATGAAAATACGAGCTACCAACGCCCCCAAGACTGCAAGCAGAAGATTAGAAAAGGGACCGGCGGCGGCAATCATAGCTGCACCGAATTCATCGAACTTGACGCGTGCCGGATTGAACGGTACCGGTTTTGCGGCAAGCAGCGGGACACCGAACAATACGAGCGTCATCATAGGCAGCAGTACGGTTGCAAACGGGTCAATGTGCCGTAAGGGATTCAAGCTTACCCTTCCTTCCATGTGCGCCGTGTCATCGCCCAACTTCAGGCCGGCCAATGCGTGTGCGGCTTCATGCACGCTGAGGCCGATAACAATGCTTAGCAATGTTATCAACAAAACCAGGGGGCTGAAATCAAATTCCATATTACAGAGTATACATGATTGACTTTTAGCGGTTTAGAAGCTAGAATAATCACCTGTATCCAAAGGAATCACAATGCAAAAGTGCGAATTAACCGGCAAGGGCAAGCAGTTTGGCAACAACATCAGCTTTTCTCAGCGCCATACCAAAAAAGTTTGGAAACCCAACCTTCAGACTAAAAGCGTGATAGTTGACGGCCAAAAAGTTACTATGAGACTAAGCACTCAAGCTATCCGTACCCTTAAAAAGAAGGGTATGTTGGCTAAGTAAAGCTAATCCTGTAGCTTAAAAAGAGCTGCAATTGGAGCAGCTCTTTTTAGTTCCTGACAGAATTATCTTAATGCCCTATTATTGCCGCTCAAGTATAACAAGTTCTGTAGTGTCGCTTAGATCACCGGGCTTTAGCTTTAGCTTCGGCAGAGTATCTTTTGGTTCCATGGATAAACCCTTAATGGCCTCTGTAAGATCTAGTTGGGGTACAGGGTAGTTAATGCCATCGTCGCCATAATGCGTCGGGATTATAAGCTTAGGCTCGATGGCTTTGATTAACTGCAAGGCCCCTACCGAATCGAGCGTATAGCCGGAGTTACCGACAGGAATTACTAGAACATCAATCGTACCCAACAGCTCAAGCTGGGTGTCGTTTAATTGAGGGAAGACGTGTCCTACTATAGCAAGACGAATATCTTCGGCCACCAGCCTGAACATTGTTGCTGTAGCCTTACTCTCATCGTCCATGTGAGCACGAGCTGCAATACCCTGTATGGAGACATCAGAGACTTCGTATTCTCCCGGACTATCAATGACAAGCTTGGCTACCTGTGCAGCACCGTGTTCATGGGTAAATAAGGCTATGTCAGGCGGCTTTATTACTGACTTGCCCCCAAGTTCCGAAAGATTATCATCAATTACGATGCTGGCTTTCTTTGTTGTTAAGCGTACGCAGTTGGCGCCGTAAAATTGAATTTCCATACAGGTTTATTCCTTGTCCTTCTTTTTAGTCTTTTCAGTCTTTTTAGTAAGAAGACTCTGCTTATCAATCAGCAGCTGATACTTAGCCGACAATACCGTACTCAAAAATCTATCGTTTATCTGGCGGCGATAAGTAAATTCCTTGAGTGGCATAACCGTATATCGGATCTCCTTGCCTTCTGTCCTCTCGAGATCGGTTATAAACTTCGTTAGCTGAGTCTGGTTGATATCGCCCACTATCAAAAGGTCAATTCCACTTGATTCGTCACGAGTAAACTGCCCCGTATAAAAAGCCAGCTCAACATTACCTAATGCTTTAAGGCCCTCTAGCTTGTCGTCTTCTGGTATTGCCGTACTGCTCGTCGTTGCTTTGCGGTCACCGAAAATCTCCAGGAGCGGCAAATAGTACTCATACTGCTGGCTTACCTCATAGTAAAGACGGTTATTGTTAGTATCGGATGAAATGATGCCGATACTCAATAGATTTGCCAGTTCCCTGCGCACGGAGTTGATTTGCTCGTCAATCTTGCGAGTAATCTCACGCACATAAAACGACCGGTTAGGGTTGCTGTAGAACAAATGCAGTAGTTTAACTCGCGTCTTGGAACCAAACAGTTGTTCAATCATACCCTCATTGTATCAGATAGATGACACATCAGTTAGCCAAGGTGTTCAAAAACATCGTAACCATATCAATAGCTTGACTGGGGCCGTTAACCCACTGAATACTTTTGTTCCGCCGGAACCAGGTTCTTTGCCTTTTAGCCAGATCCATGTCGTTTTTGATGAATAAAGCCTTTGCTTCATCAAGTGATATTTCGCCTTCAATGTACTGCTTTAGTGCCTTGTAGCCAGGCGTCTGTAATGCCTCTGCCTGCCAACCATACTTTTTGCTTAGCCTCTCAGCTTCATTAACGAGACCGCTGTCAATCATTACATCCACTCGCTCTTCAATACGATGCCTTAAGTCCTCTTTAGAGCGTTCCAGGCCCATCACCAGAGTGTTGAGTCTTAGTGAGCGTCGGGCAGATATAATGCCGCCTGTTTCCAATACTCTTATCAGGTGTCTCGGGTTGCGTTCGTTGAAGGGTAAAGCCAAGCCTTCTTGCTTGAGCTTGTCCTGTAATTGTTCTACGCTCAGCCCGCTAAGCTCCTGCCGCAATTTGGGATTAGCGGCGGGGCCAAACTTGAAATCAAATAATACCGTGTCTATATACAGTCCGGTCCCGCCGACCATAACTGGAAGCCTACCCTTAGATATGATAGCTCCAATAGCTTCTGTAGCAATACGCTTAAACTCGGCTGCTGTGAATGCCTGGTCAGGTGACACTACGTCGAGTAAATGATGCCTAACCTTTAATCTATCTTCTTTAGAGGGCTTAGCGGTACCAATATCCATACCTCTATAGACTGTGCGCGAATCAGCACAAATGATTTCGCCGTTGAAACGCTGTGCCAACTCCATAGCAAGCGCGCTCTTCCCGCTCGCTGTTTCTCCTAAAATGACGATTAAAGGGTCTGGTCGGGCTGCCATAGCAGTTGCTCCACATCTACGCGATAATCTTTCACAGCTACACCTTCGGCTTCCAGATGCTTCTGATGCCCAGCCCTTCCGCCAGGGTAACCCTTTGCCAGACCACCCTGTTTATTGACCACGCGCTGCCAGGGCAACTCCGGATCACCAAAATGAGCTATACCGCCTACAACGCGTGCCGCTCTTGGGCTACCGCAAAGCGCAGCTAGTTGCCCATAAGTCATCACACGGCCTACCGGAATCTGAGCCACTAGCTCATAAACACGCTCCCGAAACCTACTATCGATCTCTCTCATATCTACAATGATGATTTGCTGATGCGACTCTTGGTTTCATTGGCTACGGTCTGGAGGAACTGTTGGGCGCCCACCGGCTGATGCTCTTGTTGAACTTCAAGGTCTTTGCGCACACGCGGTACTACCTTTTGGCTTTCCACTTCTTTATTACCGATAACAACAATGTACGGCACTTTCTCAAGCTCAGCGCTACGAATCTTTTTGCCAATAGAATCCCGGCTGTCATCTACATGTATGCGCAAACTAAGGCCTCTGGCCTGGTCAGCCATCTGATGAGCAAACTTCAACATGCTTTCCTCTTCAGCAACAACCACAATCCTAACTTGCTCCGGAGCTAACCAAGGGGGAAACTTGCCGGCCGTATGCTCAATGTAGACACTCAAGAAGCGTTCTATCGAGCCTAGAAGTGCACAGTGAATCATTACGGGCAGTTGAGGCTGTCCGCCTTCACCCGTATATTCCAGCGCAAAGCGTTCGGGCATTACGAAATCGAGCTGCACCGTAGCTACCTGGTGCTCTCTTCCAATAGCGTCAGTAGCCATAAAGTCAATTTTGGGACCGTAAAACGCAGCCTCGCCACTTGCTTCGAAGTATTCCAGGCTGTTCTTAACTGCAGCAGCCTTTAGCTGCGCCTGTGCCGATTCCCATAACTCGGGCGAGCCCAAGTAGGCATCGCTTTCATCGCGGTACGACAAACGTACGCGCAAGCTCATATTCAGCGTTGAATAAAGGTCCTTAGCTGCCGTTAGAAGATTATTTATTTCCTGCTCAATCTGGTCCATGCGGCAAAAAACGTGGCTATCGTCCTGAGTTATAGCGCGCACTCGGCTTAAACCGCCTAGCTCACCGGTTTTTTCATCCCTATAGACCGTCGTAGTCTCCATGTAGCGAACAGGTAAATCACGATAGCTCCGGGGCTTGCTTTCGTACAGCCGAGTATGGTGAGGACAATTCATTGGTTTCATAACAAAGTTGTCGCTCGTTTCCTGGCTCTTAACTAGGAAGAGCTCATCACCGAACTTGTCCCAGTGTCCGGAAACTTTGTACAGATCCTCCTTAGTGATATGAGGAATCCAGACTTTCTGAAAACCGTAAGCCTGCCTTAGCTGGCTTGAATAGTCGGCAAGCTCTTCCCTGAGTACAGTGCCCCTGGGAGTAAACATAGGTAACCCTGAGCCTACCATATCCGAAAAAACAAACAGATCTAGCTCTTTGCCCAGCTTCCTGTGATCTCGCTTTCGTGCTTCATCTAACATGTTAAGGTACTGCTTAAGCTGTTCTTCGGTCTCAAAGGCAACGCCGTATAGCCGCTGCATCTGTGGGTTAGTCTCCTTCCCTCGCCAGTAGGCTCCAGCCACACGCATAAGCTTGAAAGCCCCGACCTTGCCAGTGCTTTCTGCGTGAGGTCCTCGGCAAAGGTCTACGAAGTTGCCGTTCCTATAAAATGAAACTCTATCAACTCGGCTATCACCTTCAGCTATAGTACCGAGTTCTGCTGCGTCCAGATCTTTAGCTGCCGTAGTTCCGGCTCGCTTTAGATCATTTAACAGCTCTTCCTTGTATGGCTGTTTCTGGTCTCGTGCCCATTTAATCGCCTCGTCTATTGGCACTTCAAATTTCTCAAACACCTGGTTGGACTCAATAATTTTTCGCATTTCTGCCTCTATACGAGGAAAGTCATCCTCAGAAATCTTAGTCTCACCAAGGTCAATGTCGTAATAAAAGCCATTTTCGACTACCGGGCCCACACCCAAACGAACCTCAGGCCACAAAGCCGTAACAGCACTTGCCATTATATGTGCCAAGCTGTGGCGCATTGCGTACAAAGGGTCTTGTTGATCTGCCATAGAGTTCTCTTCCTTTCTGCAATTTTGCCGTTAAATAAAAATACGCGCATTATTTTCTCTTGGATAAATATTGCGCGCTTCGGGTCCATAGTGCATGTCGCAAAATAGACGGTTCCACCGAAACTTTTACTCTTACAGGCACGTTTCGTACGTTCCTGATGCTGCCGACGAAGCTCTGTGGTTGGTGAGGCCACTTCACCGCTCTAATTTAGTATAACTTAGGTTGCGGTAAGGGAAAAGAGCAGCCCGAAAGTTCGGTTGGTCCAAGCCCAGTACGATGAGAAAAACCGCACACCTTGTCTACTAATTGAAAAACGGTCAACCAATCTCGCAATTGTGGTTGACCGCTCCCATCCGTCCGCTGTACAGCGGAAAAACCTCTCCCAAAACTTCACCTGTACGTGTAATCATAGCATACTAGCAGCATCATGCTAGTACTAATGTATTGTTATTCTTACAAAGATCGTGTGTAAAAAAATAAGCACCCCTGGTGCTTTTTGGTGGGCTCTAGAGGACTCGAACCTCTGACCTCTTCCACGTCAAGGAAGCGCTCTAGCCAACTGAGCTAAGAGCCCGCTAAATGAAGTTTATTTTTAAGGCCCTTAAGGATCCTGTTAGCTGTTGGCTTGAGCACTCTTAGGCGCTACCATTATATACTTGCAGTAAACTGCCCCAACTGAGCTAAGAGCCATGTTGCTATAGGGTATCGAAAACGGCTATACCCCGAATAACAGATGTGACTATATCTTATTTATAACGCTATCGCAAGCAAGCCGGATGGTAAGATAAACGGCTCTTCTTATCCTGCCAGAACAGAATTACTACTAATAGTTAACAGATGTATGAGTTCTGTAGACTCTTGACATTAATAGCACTTTATGCTAGCATAACCGAGTTAATTGGGAGGCGCTCAAGATTTGAGTACCAATTCGAGTTCGCTCGAGGAGTTCAAATTATTTTACGAAGAACTCACATCGGCGAAATCATTAAGTCGCTTGCGGCGCGCACGGCCAATACTTACTAACAAGTAGCCATGCGTAGAGCCCCGGTCGGTGAGGCCGGGGCTATTCTTTTCCTCAGATTTTCTAAGGTTTTCCACTAGACGAAACAATAGCTTAATGACAATATATAGACATGGTTTGTATATATTGCGGCAATGACACCAGGGTTGTAAACTCCCGTTTGCAAAAGCGCTCGAATACCATATGGCGGCGTAGACGATGTGAGACATGCAAGAATATTTTCACCAGTATTGAGATCGTGGACCTGGCGAAAAGCCTGGTGGTAATCAATAGGAAAAGCGTAGAGCCATTCTCGCGGGAAAAATTACTGATAAGCATATACGACAGCCTACGGCACCGAAAAACGGCTGTAAACGACGCTACAGGCCTTAGCAGCACAGTTATCAGCCGGCTCTACTCCCTCTCGCATGAAGCACAAATTAAACGCGAAGATATAATAAACACCACAATTGCCGTACTGCGCCGTTTTGACAAGGTCGCGGCCACCCATTACACCGCTTTTCACCCGGCTAAGCTTTAAAGTATCTTTTGCTTATCGGCCGTAATTACTGCTTTGTCTGTAACGTCAAACTTATCAAGGTATCTGCCGAACATAAGACGGGTTTGGGAATATAGCGCAGACAGCGCGTTATAGACTATGGTGGTAAACGGCAAAAGTACCCACTGGAGCACCATTAGAAGCGTCCGGTGTTTTTTATAGCGTGGCGGTTTCGGAGGAAGCATCTTAAGACTCAAGAATAGCGTCACTAAGATACCGGCGAGCGCGATAGTCTGGATACGACTTGCGATCAAAGGAAGCTGGATAGCGGCAAAATTTTCTGGATCTACTTGTGCCGGGATGAGCGCAGCAAAAGCAAGTATCAGAGGCGCAGTAGCCCAACTGACATGGCCTTCCAGTAGCCTAAGGAACTTCAACGTAAGGTCAAGCTTCGGCACGCGGTTGGACCTAAAGAAGCCCATCTCCGCTACGTAGGCCACATCCGAGGCTCCCCACGCCCATCTTCTGAGCTGGATAAACTGTGCTTTAAGTGTCTTGCGGTAAGTGTTAGACAAGACCGCATCCTGATAAATCGGTAAATATAAGGGGTAGACGTCATGCCGACCATCATATCGAAAGTACGTACGCCAGAATTGGTGCCCGTCTTCTACGATGGTTCTAACGCTCCAATAATCCGTATCAATAAGCGTTTGCATACTCTGAGCGTGGGCAGAAAAGTTCCGTATAAGGTGTTGGCGCATTGACATTACGATGTTCCAAAACGAACTGCCTGTAGCAATTACGCGCATAGGTGCCGGAGCATCCCATATATTGTTGGTGTACATAGTGATGGGCTGGAAAGAAATGTTAGTAGGGTCGGGGCACATTGCGTATAGGTAACTGAGTGCACTCAGATAATTTGGGTGAGGACGATTATCGGAGTCAAGTGTCGTTACTATGACGTTTAGCGGCTTAATGCGTTGCTTTTCGAGCCATTTTTCCAGTACTCGCGCGGCGTAAGTAATATTGCCGCCCTTGCCTATAACTTCTCCAGGAATATTATCCGGATGCTTTACGGCCATAACATGTTTGAACCGATCCCCGTATTCACTCAGCAAATCTAGCACTGGCCCCTCGGAACGCGCTCCATTCCGCGCTTCATAGGCCATAACAAGTATCACTCTTTTCATGTCGTAGTTTGAATCAAGCACCGCCTTTATGGTTGGCTCCAGAATCTCGCGGCTCTCGTTATAGGCAGCGATGATAATGGCATGCACTATCTCGTCAGCATGTATTGGATTCTGGTTTTCCTGTAAACGCTTAACATTGTCATAGTGCCAGGTGGGGATATGCCGGTCGGGCTGGGCTACCTTCCCGCTGGCAAGTTCTTCCAGCATTTGCGGCCACGGCAACCTTTGCTGGAGCTTCAAAGTTCTATAGCCCTGTACAGCTCGTATGTTAAGGCCGATAGACTTCGCAAACCACATAAGCAAATATGCCAAAATGAAAAATATAGTAACCGTGGGATTTATAAAACTTAAAAGAATAGGCAGCAGGAGTATTGTCCAGCTAAGCAAACCGGGCAGCATCTCAAAGAACCTATAGCGCTTGCCGCGTTCATGAGCATACGGTATTTCTATATGCTTCATAAACCTTACAGAATCAGCAATGCATTACTGACGATCAACGACAGAGTCAGGAGCAATAGACCCATACCAAGAACCACGACTGAAAAATGCCGCCTAATGTGATAGACACGCGCGCTCAAAAAAACATGAAAGACCAACACCAGCATGGAAAAGACAATGAAACTTAAAAGGACGCTTGATGGCCCGGACTTAAACTCGTTGAGGCCCAAGTTTGACCTGTACTGGACAATGTAGCCAGTGCCGCGGCCTGGATCCAATCTTAAAAGAATCAATAAGCTGGAAAGGACCGCTAAAAAGGTGTTAACGCTGAGTAGCAGCAAAATTGTCCGATCATGAAGATACTTTTTTGGTACTGACATTGTATGTAAGTGTACGGTGAAAATTGAAAACTTTAAAGCCGGTCTTTAACCAGTCTTAGGGACCGACTGGTGCGGGTAGAGAGAATCGAACTCTCCTCTCAGCCTTGGGAAGGCTGCATATTAGCCACTATACGATACCCGCTCGTCTAGGTGTAATAGCTTCCTGGCCAAACTGCCGACAAAATAAATTTGCTCTCAGTTCTTGCCATTAAGCCAAGTCCTCTCCTCTTCGGTTTTGCTAATCCTCTCACAAAACCGGCTTAAGCCAAACGTGGAGCCGATGGTGGGACTCGAACCCGCGACCCCCGCTTTACGAAAGCGGTGCTCTAGCCAGCTGAGCTACATCGGCAAAACATTAGATAGACTGACAAATTATAGCAAACCTGATACATTGCTTTTTACCTCTGTAGCTGGTATCATCTGACCTGTCTCGTTAGCGCCTGGACCTAACTGCCGGGCTTACGTGTCGCGGGCTCGTAGTGAAGTTGGCCTATCACGCCTCCCTGTCACGGAGGAGATCGCCGGTTCGAATCCGGTCGGGCCCGCCA
>CBKXXB010000022.1:0-14740 GCA_966685145.1 uncultured bacterium
ACTTTAAGCAAGTACGGAACCATCCGCCTCATTAGAGCCGGTAAAGTAGAATACGTTCCATATTAATCTTGACATGTGTAGTATTATACAACAGCTGTCAATATACTGCAAAAAGTAGAATACTCAACGCTTTGTAAACTGGCGTTGCTTACGTGCACCCTTGAGACCGAACTTCTTGCGTTCTTTTTCCCTTGGGTCGCGTCCAAGCAGTTCGGCTCGCCTTAGAGTGCCCTTAGTATCTTCGTTCATGAGTGCTATCGCTTTTGCTATACCGAGCCGAATAGCTTCAACTTGACCATGTTGACCGCCGCCCGATACCACTGCGCTAATGTCATACTTGGAGCTTTCCAGCTCAAGCACGGAAAAGGGCTTAAGTAGCTCATGTACGAGGTACTTGCTATCTGCCAAATACTCATTGACTTCTTTGCTGTTAACCGTGAAATTGCCTTTGCCATTCATTAGTCGTACGCGAGCTGTAGCTGACTTACGACGGCCAAGAGCGTAGAAATAGTTCCCTGATGCCATTATGAGAGTTCCTTTATTTGTACCTTAACGGGCTTTTGTGCTTCATGATTATGCTCTGCCCCTGGATAAATTTTAAGTCGCGCAAGACGTGCAGGACGCAACTTATTGACGGGTAGCATGCCGCGAATCGCGCTATAGACCGCTTTGCGCGAATCTTTGTCCATAACTTCTTTAAGTGATGCTGATTTAAGGCCGCCGGGATACTGGCTGTGACGATAATACATCTTATCCTCAAGCTTTTTGCCCGTAACTACGAGCTTGTCAGCGTTGATGATAACAACAAAATCACCGCAATCAATATGCTTAGTAAAAATAGTCTTTTCCTTACCTATGAGAAGTTTGGCTGCTCGGGTAGAAATACGGCCAAGCGGAGCTTCGCTGGCATCAATTAGGTGCCAAGCTCGTGTTACGTCCTGAGGTTTTGCGCTGTAAGTTTTCATTGCTTAGCCTTCCTTTCGATCTTGGGTTTTGGAGATTTGGCAGCTGTTGTTGTAGGACCTTTCTTGACAAGGGGCTTCTTCTTAGTAGCTTCTTCCTTGGCCGGCGCTGACACAGGTGCCTGCTTTAGGTCGTCTACAAAGCTTACGCGTGCTAGCTGACTATTATCTCCGCGCCTTGTTCGGGTTGCTGCGATACGCAAATGACCGCTCGTCCGCTTGCCTAACTGCGGGGCAATCTCGTCAACGAGCTTGTGTGCGGCAGCCACAGTTTGCAGGCCGCTAATTATTTGGCGACGATTGTGAAGATCGCCCTTCTTTGCCTTTGTTATAAGGTGTTCCACGTAGGGCACTAATTCTTTCGCTTTTGGCATAGTGGTCTCAATAGATTCGTACTGAACAAGAGACTCGGCCAAGCCCTTGATAAGAGCGCGGCGCTGGTCGCGTTCGCGGTTAAATTTTTTACCTTTATATCCGTGGCGGTGCATATACTAAAGCTCCAACTCCGCCAATTTTTCTTTTACCTCGTCTAGGGCTTTACTTCCAAAGCCTTTCAATTCGCGTAATTCCGCGTCACTCAGCGAGAACAAGTCTTTAAGCGTATGGATGTCATTGTTTATGAGCGCATTCGTTGTTCTGGCTGACAAGTTAAGATCTTCGATAGAAGTCATAAGCTCAGTCGGCTCGTCATTTTCACCGCCTACTAAGCCATCACCATTTGCTGTTAACGGTGCAGCAACCTCGACACGTGTTTGACCTGCTAAGGCTGTGTATTGGTTTACGAGTATGGCAGCGGCTTCTTCGAAAGCATCTCGCGGTGTAATAGATCCGTCGGTATCAATAGTGATAAGAAGCTTGTCGAGATCCGTCATCTGACCGACACGAGTGTTCTCTACCTTATAGCGCACGCGTTGTACGGGGCTGAACACCGCGTCAACCGCTATCATGTCGCTGGCCTTGCGAGAGGTAACCTCTTCAATGGTGCGATAGCCGCGGCCGGTTTCAATTGCCAGGTCCATAACAAAGTTTGCTTTGTCGTCTTCAATCGTAGCGATAACGTGGTCAGGATTGACTATCTCGACGTCAGCATTAGTCTCGATGTCTTTTGCCAGTACGGGGCCCTTGCCTTTTTTGGTGATTCGCAAGCCATGAGAGTCGTCGCCGAATACTCGGAAGCGTATGCCCTTAAGGTTGAGCATAATGTCAACAATATCTTCTTTGACGCCCGGTATTGTAGTGAATTCGTGTGTTGCGCCCTCTATCTTAAATGAAGTTACGGCCGCGCCGGCAATGCTTGACAGCAGGACACGCCTTAAGCTGTTGCCGAGGGTCATTCCGTAACCCGTGTGCAGTGGTTCAATCGTAAAGGTTGCGCTCTGTGCGCTGTGTTCGTCTACGCTGACAAGTCCTGGAGTGTGAATGGTTTTTGACATAGTATTTATGGGGCCTCCCTTTAACGTGAATAGTACTCTACGATTAGTTGCTCATTAATATCCGGCTCAGCCTCGTCACGTGACGGAATGCCAGTAACGGAAATCTCAAACTTCTTGCGGTTAACTTTTATCCAGCTTGGAATAGCCGCTGGTGCGGGGCTTATGTCATCTATTCGTTTGAAATAATCGTTGCTCTTGCTTTTCTCGCGCAAAACCAGCGTATCTCCTGCGTTAAGACGAAGTGATGGGATATCGATCCTGGTTCCGTTTAGTACGAAGTGTCCGTGAGTTACAAGCTGGCGTGCTGCCCGGCGGCTTGGTGCAAGACCGGATCGGTAAACTACATTGTCTGCTCGCTGTTCGAGTAGCTGAAGCAGCATTTCGCCGGATTGACCTTGTCTTCTTGAGGCTTCCTTCATGAGTTTACTGAACTGGCGCTCTAACAGGCCATATAATCTTTTGACCTTTTGCTTTTCGCGCAACTGAATAGAATACTGGCTTGGCTTGTTGCGCTGGTTGCGGCCTTGCTGCCCAGGAATAGTCGCACGTTTGACAAGCGCTTTGTGAGCTTTAGGGTGAAGAGCATAGCCTTCACGACGGCTCATTTTTACAATTGATTGTGTGTCTCTAGCCATGTCTTAAACTCTCCGTGCCTTTCGCGGTCGGCAACCACCGTGCGGTACACCTGTGACGTCCTGGATGCTCTCGACATAAATGTCCAGATTCTGCAGGCTTCGAACGGCAGCTTCTCGGCCAAGACCTATACCTTTTACGAAAACCTCAACCTTTGATAAACCATAAAGTTGCTTTGCGGCCTGGCCCGCTTTCTCGGTAGCTATTTGAGCAGCATAGGCTGTGCCCTTTTTTGAACCGCGAAAACCGCATCCTCCGGCGCTAGCCGAAGTCAAAGCCCCGCCGTTACTATCAGTAAAGGTCACAATGGTGTTATTGAAAGTAGCAAGGACATGCATTTGTCCGACCGGCACCGACCGCTTAGACTTTCTCTTGCGAGCCGGTGCTGTTGCTGGTGCTGGCGACGATGATGTTACTTCTGTCATATCTATATAAACCCTTAAGTCTTAGCTGGTGCCTTCTTATTGGTGCCGCCCACGGTAACACGCTTACCGCGTCTTGTGCGAGCATTGGTGCGCGTGCGCTGCCCCCGGCTTGGTAAGGCTGATTTGTGGCGTAGACCGCGGTATGCATTGATATCCTTTAGGCGCTTAATGTTGGCTGTAACTATGCGCTGAAGCTCACCCTCAACCGTGTAGCTTTCATTGATGATGTCTTGTATTCGCGATAACTCAGCGTCGGTCAAATCCTTGACACGTACAGTTGGTTCTACCTTTGCAGCAGTAAGAATACTCTTGCTGCTTAGAGGCCCTATGCCATAAATGTAAGTCAAGGCTATTTGGACTTGCTTATTATCCGGAATAGTTACGCCCGAAACCCTAGCCATAATTAGCCCTGCCTCTGCTTATGCTTAGGCTTAAGCTTGTTAATGACATAAAGACGTCCTTTACGACGCACAATCTTATCATCCGGGCTGATTTTTTTGACGCTCGCACGCACTTTCATGCGGATCATGCCTCCTTATGCAAAGCCTGACACACTGCGGTTAATTGATAATCTATTATTTACGATAGGTGATTCTGCCCTTACTAAGATCGTAAGGAGTCAACTCAACCGTAACGCTGTCTCCTGGTACTAAACGGATGTAGTGTTTCCGCATCTTACCGGCAACATGAGCTATAATTTGATGGCCGTTTTCGAGCTCGACCCGAAACTGAGTCCCGGGAAGGGCCTCTATCACTACTCCCGAGAGCTCGATAACTTCCTTATTTGTGGCCATAAAATATAACGTCACTGAATTGTATCAGATACAGTGCCTCGATGTAAAGAGTTTTTTTGTAGATAATTTTACTTCGCCTTGGTCGGTTTCTTTTTGAGCGGCCATCGCAACCGCCGGGCGCCCGTACCGGGTGTTTCGTTACTGTCATAGAAGAAGTCGGGCTGCTCATACTGATCATATGTAACCATGAGAGCACGTGACTCAACAGATCTTAAGGTCTCAATTGCTACTGACACCAGGATAAGAATACTAGTGCCGCCAATAGCAATGTTACTACTTAAGAAAACCTGGCCGATGATAGGTAGCAGGGCTATGAGGCCTAAAGCCAGTGCGCCGAAAAGCGTAAGACGGTTAACGACGCGCCCAAGATACTTTTCTGTTTGTTTGCCGGAGCGCACACCTTCGATAAACCCGCCCTGCTTCTGTAAGTTCTCCGAGATCTCCTTAGAGTTGAATGTAATGCTGGTGTAGAAAAAGGTGAAGACGAACACCAGTAAAAAGTAAGTAACGGGGTAAATGTATGGTATAAACCCACCAGCTGCGAATGTTTGCGGGCTAGGATTAGCAAACCAAGTACTGAGGTTAAATCCTAGCTCTTGAAGTCTGGTACTGTCCGAACCAAGCATCAGTTGTCCTGCGAAGCTTGGAACGCTCAGGAATGCCACGGCGAAAATGATAGGAATTACCCCGGCCGTGATTAGCTTGATGGGAAGCATTGTAGTTACGCCGCCGTAAGTGCGATTACCCTGCACTCTCTTTGCGTAATGTACTGTTAGTCTTCTGGAAGCCTCATTCAGCTTGACGATCAGTACGGTGACAACAACTGTAGCGATTAAGATTATGAGCGCAAAAAGAGCCTGTGTTCTGTTGATTGGTAACTGCCAGCCAAACACCCTCATGGTGCTCTCGTGATCAATCACAGCATCGGTTATGTTTTTAATGGTAGTTGGTAGCTGACTTACTATACCGGCGGTAATAAGGAGGGATATACCGTTACCTACTCCTTGCTCCGTTATTAGTTCACCTAGCCACATAAGTATCATAGCTCCGGCTGTCAGTGCAGAGACCATGAGCACCCACTGCAGCATGCTAACCCCGGCCGTTATATCTCCTATACCGCTGACTTGAACCGCAGCTTGCCTTACCAGGTAAATCGCGCCAACAGACTGTATGATCGCCAACGGGAATGTCAGCATGCGGGTATATTGATTTATCTTCTTACGTCCGAATTCACCTTCTTTATTGAGGGTCTCCAGCTTAGGGATTGCGCGTGTCAAAAGCTGCATGATAATTGAGGCGTTAATATAGGGTCCCAGGCCGACGATCATTATCGAAAAGTTAGCAAGTGCTCCACCGGATATAATGTTAATAAAGCTAAGCAACTGTGGTGTGTCGACGGCAAATAAGTTATCGAGGATTTGCTTAAGCGTAGTCGGGTCTTCTAGGGGAATGGGGACATGAGCTAGGATACGGAACACCAGCAGCATTCCCAGTACGCCCAGGATGCGCTTGCGCATATCCGCATTTTTTAATGACTGCCAGATAATTTTCCAGCTCATATCAGAATACTTTCTACCCTCTCTATAACATCACAATCGTTCCTAAGTATACAGTAAAACATTGTAACTTTTGAAGGCGTGGTAAAAAGTACGTAATTACTTAGTATCAATACCTATGTATCCTCCGCTTTGATGCCCCCACAACTCGGCATAAATACCCTTAGCGTCTTTAAGCAATTCTTCGTGCGTGCCAATCTGCACAATTTTGCCCTTATGCATCACGACTATGCGGTCCATGCGCTGAATTGTGCTTAGTCTGTGTGCAATTACCAATGCAGTACGGCCCTTTATTAGACGCCACAGAGCTTCTTGAATGAGCTTTTCACTCCTGCTGTCAAGAGCGCTTGTCGCTTCATCAAGCACTAATACGGGAGCATCTTTTAAAAGAGCCCGCGCAATGGCCACGCGTTGTCTTTGCCCACCGGATAGCTTAATACCTCTTTCTCCTACCACGGTCTCGTATCCCAGCGGTAATTCCTTGACAAACTCGTCGACATACGCTGCTTTAGCTGCGTTTAAAATCTCAATCTTTTTGGCCGTCGGCCGCCCGTAACTTATGTTCTCAAAAATGCTGCGGTGAAAAAGTAGCGGATCCTGAGGTACGTACGCGATGCAGTGCCTTAAATCACTTTGTTTCAGATCGCGTATATCTATGCCGTCTATCTGTATTGACCCGCTGTTTATATCCATAAAACGCAGCAGCAACCTTGTAAGAGTCGTTTTTCCGCTGCCCGAATAACCGACGAGACCCACCTTTTCGCCAGGTCTAAGCTGCAGTGAAAAGTTCTTAACTGCAGTCAATGTTCTGGGCATATCAGGGTAACGGTAAGTGACGTTTTGGAAGTTAACGTTAAGTGATGAATTCCTTGCCAGTTTAAGGGTAGAGGCCTTGTCGACAATTGTAGGCTGAACCAACATGGTTTTTACGGCTTGGTGAGCGGAACTCATTGTGGCTTCATAGGATTTAATGAGGTCGGCTATTTCCTGAGTTGCAGCTATAAGCTTTATGACATACAGCTGCACTAGTATGACAATAGCTATTGAAATAACCCGTTTTTCGTAAAGCTCAGCAGTTGTGATTAACAATAAGACCGTAGCAATTGCCGCTAGAAGCATGCGTCCCACATCTGCCGGTATTGAAGTCATCCATGACCAGTACTGGGTGTCGGCCAATTTTACTAGGGAACGGTTTAAGCGGGCCTTTTCGTAATTTTCTGCGGCAAAGCTTTTTACTGTTGTCGCATGACTGATGGCGTCTCCAACGACTCCGGCTGTCTGACTGTTGGCCTCGCTTAGTAGGCGGCGATATTTAATACGCCACCTGGTAATAGCTATTGTAAAGCCGAGTATTATGATCATGGAAGCCAGGGTAATGATGGCTAGTAGCGGTGACTGATAAGCAATAATAGTTATGCTGCTGACGACAATAATCAACTGTTTCGTGAAACCATTAAACAAAATCTGATCATACTCATCCAGACTTTCCTTTAAGCGCATAGCCTGGTTACTAAGGGTACCTAAATAAGTGTTGTTCAAAAATTCATAATCTTTTTCGAGGTAGTTGCTAAAAATTTTCCTGTGGATATATAATATGCCGGTTTTGGCATTTTTGACTATGGCAACCCCGCCGATCGCCCATAATGTGCAGTAAGCGAGAGCTAACATTAGTACCGTAAAAGCATAGTGCGGAACCTGATTAAAATTCCGAGTAATTATGGCTTGGAGGCCGTAGGCGACCTGAAAAGGTATAAAGACATTGTAAATAAGCAATGCTGGCGGCCTGGTAAAAATCCAAATAATAAAGTTTGGCTTGTCCTGCAGCCATGCACTGCGGAAAAGGCGATGTGTAGCCCGGGACGCCTCACGATCCCGCTCCGTAAAAACTGGCATATCTTAAAAAGTATAGCACTCCATGCACCCATACCCCGTTAAGGATAGAGTCTAGACGGCTATTCTTCGGTCTTTTTCTTTTGTCGTTTTACTTGCGGGGTCTGTACGAAGCTGCCGCCGGCCTTCTGAACTGCAA
This sequence comes from uncultured bacterium, assembly GCA_966685145.1. Taxonomy (GTDB): domain Bacteria; phylum Patescibacteriota; class Saccharimonadia; order Saccharimonadales; family OFTM59; genus CBKXXB01. The sequence continues at coordinate 7,833 of CBKXXB010000022.1, forward strand.
CCACAGCAGATTCACTTGCGGCCTGCACTTTTACGTTTACTTTTTTGGTAACTTCGCCCTTAACGACTAGTTTAACCTTAGTGTGCGGACTACTAATTAATCCGGCGTTAAAAAGACTGAAGTTATCGACATTTACACCTAATTCATTGAGTTGGCCCGTATACACGAGCTCTGCTTTTGGTCGTTTTGATGTAAAACCGGGCAGCTTTGGTAGGCGCTGCATAAGAGGATTCTGACCACCCTCAAAACCTGGACGTCGTCCCTTGCCTGTGCGTGAATTCTGGCCTTTCGTACCTCTTCCGGCAGTTTTGCCTTGTCCTGCGGATATGCCACGCCCAACGCGTTTCCCTGACTGCCTGGCTGCTACCTGTAATTCGTTATACTTCATACTTTTGCCCCTGTCTTAACTTTGGCCGCCTTCTTGGCTTCCGTTTGCCTGGTTATCCACTTTTTTGCAGGCTGTATGCTCTCAAGTGCAGCCAGAGTCGCATACGCAGTGTTGATTTTGTTGGACGAGCCAAGTGATTTTGAAAGTGCGTTACTGACACCTGCTACTTCCAGGACGGTTCGTACGACGCCGCCGGCTATTAGACCGGTACCAGGAGCTGCCGGTTTAACAAAGATGTTCGCACCGCTGACCTTAGCTTGTGCCTCGTGTGGCAATGTCCCGTTCACCAGGCTTATAGTCACGAAATTCTTCTTAGCTACTTCAACAGCCTTTGATACTGCCGTCGTAACGTCGCCACCCTTTGATATGCCGATGCCTACCCGCCCTTTATGATCACCAACAACGACCAAAGCGCGAAAACGAAAACGGCGTCCGCCGCGTACAACACGGGCTACGCGGTCAATATTGACAACCCGTTCGTCAAACTGTTTTTCTTCGGCGGGCTGATCGTTGAATTTGTTATTGTGTACCATTTAGAACTCCAATCCTGCTGCTCTTGCGGCGTCTGCTAAGGCCTTTACTCTACCGTGATAAAGCCGTCCGTTGCGGTCAAATACAACTTGTTTAAGCTTCAAAGCCTTCGCCCTTTTAGCTATTTCTGTACCGACCCAACTTGCTTTATCGGTCATGCTGCCGGTCGCGTTCTTTTGACCAACTGTCGTTACATACGCGAGTGTAAGATGCTTAGTGTCGTCAATAAGCTGGGCAGTTACGTGCACATTGCTTACAAAAACACTTAGGCGGGGCCGCACCGATGTGCCGGATACGGTCGCTCTGACGCGGTTCTTGCGCCGAGCTAGATTATTGAGAGTTTGAGTTAAACGTTTCATAATGCCTACTTTTCCTTACCTGACTTGCCGCTCTTACGTATGATGCGTTCGCCGACATATTTTATACCCTTACCTTTGTATGGTTCTGGCTTTTTTAATTCTCGTATCTCTGCAGCTACTTGTCCAACTTGTTGCTTGTCAACTCCGCTAACAGTTATAACATTTTGTTCTACTGTAGCAGTTACTCCCTGTGGCAGCTTGTATGTAACATCATGGGAAAAACCGATGTTGAAGCGAAGGTCTGTACCAGCTAGGGCAACACGGTAACCGACGCCGTTAAGCTCAAGTTTCTTACTGAATCCCTGACTGACGCCTGTGACCATATTGTTAAGAAGTGCACGCATAAGTCCGTGCTTTGCCCGGACGTCCGGTTCATCATTGATTCTGGTTACGACAATTTGGTTATCCTGCAGTTCAACGTTGACGCCCGGCATAGTAAATTGCTCCAACGAACCTTTGGGTCCGTTGACCTTTACCATATCCTGGTCGACAGTGATTGTCACACCGCTCGGTACTGCGATTGGTAGTTTTCCTATACGACTCACTTATTTATCCTTTACCTTTAATAAACTCTGCAAATTAATTCACCGCCAAGCCGTTGTTTGCGTGCTTCGTCGCCTGTCATAATACCTTTGCTAGTAGAAACGACTACAATGCCGCGACCGCGTTTGACAACTGGTATTTTATCGGCGCCTGTGTAGAGACGACGACCTGGTTTGCTCAAGCGGACAATTTCAGTTATGCGTGAGCCGCTATTCTCGTCGCTGATTACAAGTCTCAGGTTTTTCCCGATACTTGCGTCAGTGACTGCAACGTCATTGATAAACCTATTAGCTTTAAGAAGCCTAGCAATCGACTCTTTTACCTTTGAATGCGGTAAGCTGACTTCTGTCTTATTGACTGCTAAAGCATTACGAAGCCGGGTCAGCATGTCGGCGATGGGATCGGTGGTAATTGTTGGCATACGGGCTCCTTTCTTACCAGCTAGATTTAGTTACGCCAGGGATCTCTCCCTTGCTTGCGTGTTCACGGAACGAAATACGGCTTAGTCCGAATTGGCGCATATAACCATGAGGTCGGCCTGTCTCAATGCAACGGTTCTTCCAGCGGGTTGGGGAAGAGTTGCGCGGCAGCTTGTGCAAACCCTCACGATCGCCCAGACGCTTAAGCTCAGCTCTTTTTTCTCTTGTTCTTTCGATCATTTTTTGCCGCTTTAAGTCGCGCGCAATTATGGATTTCTTGGCCATATTATTTACCCTCCTTCTCGAATGGCATGCCAAATTTTTCAAGTAAAACGCGTGCGTGCGATTTATCAACGCAGCGTATAACAAACACAGCCTGCAGGCCATGAGTCCAAGTTGTCTCATCAAATGTAAGTTCGGGGAATACCGACTGGTCAGCAATACCAATACTATAGTTGCCGTTCTTATCAAAAGCCTTAGCGCTAACACCATGAAAATCGCGTAGACGCGGCAGGACGATATTGATTAATCGGTCCATAAACTCGTACATTCGCTGATCGCGGAGCGTAACCTTGAGACCGATTTTGTTCCCCTCACGTAACTTGAACCCGGCAATAGACTGCTTTGCTACTGTCTCCACCGGCTGTTGTCCGGTAATTTTTCTAAGGGTGTTAGTAGCTACTTCCATAGCCCGCTTATCTTCCTTAGACCGGCCAAGCCCAATATTTAGCACAATCTTTTCAAGCCGCGGCACTTCGCTTACATTCTTGAGGCCAAGCTCCTTTTGTAGCTCACTCACATATTGCTTAGTATAGGCTTCTTTAAGCCTTGCCATGGTTGCGATAGTCGTTGTCTTAGGTGTTGCCATTATTTAATCTCCCTGCCCGAGCTCTTGTAAATGCGGGTTTTGTTGCCATCTTTGTCGAGCTTATAGCCGATTCTGGTAGGCTTCTTAGAGGTAGGATCTTGTAGCCCAACTTTACTGACATGAATAGGTTTAGTAAGTTCGATGATGCCGCCTTGCGGGTACTGACGGTTAGGCTTAACATGTTTTTTCACAATATTAATATTTTCAACCGTTACCTTATTTTCGCTCGGGTGTGTTGCCAGAACCTTACCAACCTTACCCTTGTACTTACCGGAGCGAACAACCACGGTGTCACCTTTTTTAAGACGAATTTTGTACTTAGTGCGGTCCATTACAGTACCTCCGGAGCAAGACTGATAATCTTGCTGTAGCCTTGTTCGCGCAACTCTCGTGGAACGGGTCCGAAAATACGTGTACCGCGAGGAGTATTGTCATCTGCAAGCACAACGGCTGCGTTGTCATCAAAACGAATCGTTGAACCGTCTTTGCGCTTAATAGTGTTCTGAGTTCTTACAACCACCGCTTTGATAACTGACTTCTTTTTAACGTTGCCGGCCGGGTTAGCTTCTTTAACTGTGGCTACAATAATGTCGCCTACACGGGCATAACGCCGGCGCGTTCCGCCTAAGACGCGAATGCAAAGTATTTCTTTCGCGCCGGAGTTATCGCAGACAATGAGACGGCTCTCTTGCTGGATCATAACTCAATCTCCTTTTCCTCGTGCTGGATGGTGGCGCGTTCAACAATTTCCTGCAAAGTGTGTCGTTTGCGTGCGCTAAGCGGCCTGGTCTCGGCAATTACGACTTTATCGCCTACATGCGCTTCATTGTTCTCATCATGAGCCATGAAGTTTTTGCTGGCAGGGTACTGTTTCTTATAGACAGGGTGGGTCTTGTGCGTGTGTACTGTTACCACGATAGTTTTATCGCCTTTTTCTGAGGTTACAGTACCGGTTAGTGTCTTTGCCATTACAGGTTCTCCTTTGCGAGCTGTTCGCCAAGTACGGTTAGTAAACGCGCTAAATCTTTGCGCTTCCCCCGCAGAGCTCTTACGTTCTGGGTTTCACCCGTATGAAGCCTTCTACGAAGCTCGGCGATTTCTTCGCGAAGCTTTGTGCTCTCAGTAGCTAATTCCTGCGTTGAAAGTCTTCGAATCTCAGCTATTTTCATGATCCTAAGCCTCTTCCTTGACCAAGAATTTAGTTTTAACAGGCAGTTTGTGACCCGCTAACCTCATAGCTTCACGAGCCACTTCTTCGCTAACGCCCTGCATCTCAAACAAAACTGTTCCAGGACGGACTTTAGCTACGAAAAACTCAGGGTTACCCTTGCCGCTGCCCATTTTGACATCCTGAGGTTTGCGTGTAACGGGGGTGTGTGGGAATATGCGTATCCATATTTTGCCGCCACGCTTGACATAACGGGTCATGGCTTGACGGGCTGACTCAATTTGTCGTGATGTAATCCTGTCCATGTCCAATGACTGGAGTGCATACTGGCCAAAGGCAATTTCATTGCCAGACGTAGCTACGCCACGGATCTTGCCCTTACGTACCTTGCGGTACTTTGTACGTTTAGGAACTAACATTAACTAACCTCGCCTTTGTAAATCCATACTTTAACGCCAATGATGCCGGATCCAGGGTAATTAGCGCGGGCGTAGTGATAATCAATGTCTGCACGTACGGTATGAAGAGGTACGCTGCCCTGAACTTCTTTTTCGCGCCGTGACATTTCAGCACCGCCTAGTCGGCCGGCTATCTCGATTCGAACGCCCTTAGCTCCAGCTCGCATAGTTGCGGCTGCTGAAGATTTCATAGCGCGCCTGAAAGAAATACGACGTTCTAGCTGATGGGCAATATTCTCGGCAACCAGCTTAGCGTAAAGCTCCGGCTTTTTGACTTCTTCGATGTTTACGCGCGCAGGAATTGCAAAAATACGTTCAATGGCGTTTTTAAGCTCTTGTGCGCCGGCTCCACCTCGACCAATAACAACACCGGCCTTTGCGGTCGTGATCGTCACTGATACAAGGTTAGGTGAACGTTCAATGTCTACTTTGTTGATGCTTGCGCGCGAACCAAGCTTTTCTTGTATATAGCGGCGTACGGCCAAGTCCTGAGTTAGGAACTTCGCGTACTCGCGCTTATTCGCGAACCACTTGCTGCGCCAGTCCTTGTTCAGTTGTAGCCTCATGCTAATTGGATTAACTTTTTGTCCCATTACTTTGGCTCCTTTGTTGAGGCTGCAGGTTTCTTGGCGGGTCGCTTTTCACCATCAACTACGACGGTGATATGTGCAGTCTGATGTTCGTATGGATGTGCTTGCCCACGAGCAATCGGACGGAAGCGTTTCAGGCTTGGACCGGGCGAAACATTTACTGAAACAATACGCAAAGTGTCTACTTTGTAATTGTGATTATGATCAGCATTTGCCCGTGCTGATTCAATCACTTTCTTAACGGCTTGCGCAGAACGTCTTGGAGTATGTTCTAAGATGGTTAAAGCGTCTTGGACACTGCGGTTACGTACCAGAGCAGCAACAACCCCAACCTTGCGTGGGCTCATTCTGACAGCCTTAGCTATAGCTTGAACCGGCATTATGCGCCTCCTTTAGCAAGTTTACCGCCATGACGGCGGAACTTACGCGTAGGACTGAATTCACCGAGCTTATGGCCTACCATGTTTTCAGTAACAAAAACAGGTACATGAACTTTTCCGTTATGTACTGCTATAGTTCTGCCAACGAAGTCGGGGCTTATAGTACTTGAACGCGCCCATGTCTTAACTATGGTGCGGTCTTCAGCTCCAAGAGCACCTACTTTTTTGGCTAGCTTCGGATCTACGAATGGTCCTTTTTTCAGTGATCTACTCATCGTTATTTCCTCTTGGCCGAATGACGGCTTCTTACGATAAACTTGTTGCTCGTTTTGCGACGACGGGTCTTATATCCTAAGGTTTTCTGTCCCCACGGTGTGCGCGGTGAAGCACCATGTGTCTTTCCTCCGCCAATTCCGTGACGACCACCATCACCGCCACCGTGCGGGTGATCAGCGGCGTTCATTACGACACCTCTTACAGAAGGACGAATTCCTCTCCGTCGACTACGGCCGGCTTTGCCGTACTTAACATTCTGATGCTGCTCATTACCGACAACGCCCAAACTTGCGGTACAGTCAGCATTAATCATGCGTACTTCGCCGCTAGGTAAATTAACCTGTGCATAGTCGCCTTCACGGGCAACTAGCTGAGCACTATTGCCTGCAGAACGCGCAATCTGTGCTCCCCTGCCCGGTTGAAGTTCGATGGCGTGTATGACACTACCGACAGGAATGTTTCTAAGAGGCAAACGGTTGCCTGTTTCGATTGCGACGTCATCTCCAACGGTAATCTTCTGCCCGGCCTTCATTCCATGTGCAGCAATGATGTAGTGGTATTGCTGACTTTGATCCTTGATTCTCGCAATACGTGCACTACGCCCCGGATCGTATTCTATCTGCTCAACGGTGGCTTGAGTGCCGGCCGGAAGATTGAAGTTGACCAGGCGATAAAAAGTTCGGTTACCACCACCCTTGTGACGTACAGTAATGCGACCTTGATTGTTACGTCCACTTCGTTTTTTCTTGACAACAAGTAGCGACTTAATAGGTTTCTTGGTCGTAATGGCACTGAAGTCCTGGCTTGTCATGCCACGCTGACCTGGAGTTGTGGGCTTGTGTAGTTTAATAGCCATTACAAAACTCCTTTCGTACCTGCATATGCTAATTCATACTTTTCAATTACCAGTGATTTGTCATTAGCCAAT
>CBKXXB010000023.1:0-14149 GCA_966685145.1 uncultured bacterium
TTGCAGGGGCAGGGTCAGTCAAGTCGTCTGCCGGCACATAAACGGCCTGAACAGAAGTAATAGAGCCAGTTTTAGTACTAGTAATTCGTTCTTGCAGTATACCCATTTCCTGAGCTAAGTTCGGCTGGTAACCAACGGCGCTTGGCAAACGGCCTAGAAGGGCGGATACCTCGGCACCGGCTTGAGTAAAGCGGAAGATATTGTCGATAAACAGCAGCACATCTTTGCCTTCATCACGGAAGCCTTCGGCAATAGTAAGCCCGGAAAGGCCAACTCGTAAACGGGCACCAGGCGGCTCGTTCATCTGCCCGAAAACCAGCGACGTTTTATCAAGTACGCCCGATTCTTCCATCTCGTGATATAGGTCATTACCTTCACGCGTACGCTCGCCGACACCGGCAAACACACTGGTACCGCCATGTTCTTTGGCGATATTATTAATAAGCTCGGTAATCAACACTGTCTTGCCGACACCGGCGCCACCGAACAGCCCGACTTTGCCACCTTTAGTAACCGGACAGATAAGGTCAATAACCTTGATGCCGGTTTCCAAAATCTCTACCTCTCCGGATTGCTCATCAAGTCCAGGGGCAGCTCTGTGGATCGGTGCCGTGACCTTAAAGTCACCTCTTTTGCCATCTATTGGCTTTCCTATAACGTTAAACATTCTTCCCATGGTTTCTTTACCAATCGGCACACTGATCGGCGCACCGGTATCTTCAACCACATCGCCACGCTTCAGCCCGTCGGTCGAACCTAGCGCGATCGCCCTAACGCTGGTTTCACTTAGATGCTGAGCCACCTCAAAGACCAGCTCCCGATCACCAGAGCGAACAATGAGTGCGTTGAAAATAGCAGGCAATGCGCCCTCAGGGAAATCAACATCTACAACCACGCCTACAACCTGGCTGATTTTTCCATTTCGTGTTTTTTCAGCTGCTAACATTATCTTCTCCTTCTATTTGGCTTGTCATGTAAATATCCGGTTCTTCCGCGCCGGCATCAATCGGTACTTGTCCGCTAAGTAGTTCTGTCAATTCTTCGTTAGTATACGGTGTATATTCAGGCAGATTCTCGAACATTTCTGGCATACTCATCTGATCGCCTCCGCACCACCGGTGATTTCCGCCAATTCCTGGGTTATGGCCGCCTGCCGCGCAGTGTTAAATTCCAGGGTCAGATCATCAATTATTTCACTGGCGTTATCGCTGGCGTTTTTCATGGCCAACATTCGCATAGAGTGTTCACTGGCCTTTGATTCCAAAAGCGCCTGGCTCAGCTGAACCTCAATAAGCCGTTCTGTTATGGTTTCGAGTACATCGTTTACCGATGGCTCAAAGACCGCTCCTTCCAGCTCTTTGGGAATCTTGACAGGGTGAAGAACGGCAGGCAATAAGCGCTCGTTGGTCACAACCTGGCTGATACTGGACTTATAATCGGTATAAATTAGATCGACGGCATCAGCTTGTTTGTCTTTAAAGCGCTCAATAACAGTCGTCAAAATAGGGCGTATATCATTAGCGGTCGGCTGGTCAGGAAAATCTTGATATAAAGCCAGGACTTCAACACTCTTTATTCGTGACAAAAACTTAGTGCCTTGCTTGCCAATTGCTATAACCTGGCTAGTTATGCCGTTTGTTTGATCCTCGCGAAGATCATTCATAAGCTGCCGGAACAGGTTGCTATTGTAAGCGCCCGCAAGACCTCGGTCACTGCTGATTAAAACATAGAGTCGCGTCCGAATAGGGCGCACCCGGTACAGCGGATGCTTGGTCACGTCTGTCAGCTCGGCAATGCGCGTTAAGATAGCCCGGGCAAGATTACGATAATCACGCGAACGCAAGGCGTTTTCCTGAGCACGCCGCATTTTGCTTGCGGCCACCAGCTCCATGGCTTTGGTGATTTGCTTAGTGTTCTTGACACTTGTGATGCGGCGCTTGAGCGCTGTAGTACTGGCCATGTCCTGCTATTCCTTGGGCTCCTTGTTTGGCGAGACGGCGTAGCTCTTGGCTACTTTGTAGGCGGTATTAACGATCAACTTGGCAGTCTCTTCAGATGGCTTATCACCTTCGTTAAGCCTCTCCATGGCACTTTTGTGCTCGCGGTGAAGTTGGTCAAGCAGCGCTTGCTGCATCTGTTTAACGTGCTTCAGTTCTACGCTATCAAAACAGCCCTCATTAGCAGCTAGCAGCACGGCAGTTTGCTGCCATACACTCATAGGGGAATACTGCGGCTGTTTGAGTAGTTCAGTTAGGCGCTGTCCGCGCTCAATGCGCTGCTTGGTCTCCGCATCCAGATCTGTCGAGAATTGCGCAAAAGCCGCAAGTTCACGAAACTGAGCCAAGTTAAGCCTCAAGGGGCCTGCGACGCTTTTGACGGCTTTAGTCTGTGCAGCACCACCGACGCGCGAGACAGATAGACCGACTGAAATAGCCGGACGTATACCCTGGTAGAACAAATTAGTCTCCATGAATATTTGACCGTCAGTGATAGAAATAACGTTGGTCGGAATATAGGCACTAATGTCACCCGCCTGTGTTTCGATGATTGGCAGGGCAGTGAGCGATCCTCCGCCTTGTTCGTCACTCATTTTGGCTGAGCGCTCTAGAAGACGTGAATGCAGGTAAAAGACATCACCAGGGTAAGCTTCTCGGCCGGGCGGACGGCGTAATAGAAGTGACATTTGGCGATACGCAGCCGCGTGCTTGGACAGGTCATCATAAATAATCAAGGCGTGCTGGCCATTGTCACGGAAATACTCGCCCATAGCAGTACCGGCATAAGGAGCCAAATACTGCAGACTGGCTGGATCACTGGCACTGGTAGCTATAACTATCGTCTGATCCATAACGCCTTCGCGCTTAAGTCGTTCTATGATTCGAGCAACTTTACTTAATTTTTGCCCTACGGCGACATAAATGTTGATAACTCCCGTGCCTTGCCGGTACTGGTTAATCATCGTATCGACGGCTACGGCTGTTTTGCCTGTCTGTCTGTCGCCAATAATCAACTCACGCTGACCCCGTCCGATAGGCACCATGGCGTCAATTGCCAATAGGCCGGTCATGAGGGGTTCGTGGACACTTTTGCGATCAAGCACTCCTGGAGCAGCTCGTTCAACCAGACCATGCCGGCTGGTCTTAACAGGACCCTTGTCGTCAAGCGGGCGTCCAAGCGGGTCAACCACACGTCCAACCAGTTCTGGACCGACTGGCACTTCCAGAATTTTTCCGGTTAAACGCACTTTGGCCCCCGCGCGTACGCCGCGATCAGAACCAAGAAGCACGGCACCGATTTCATCTTCACCCAAGTTAAGCGCGAAGGCTGTCACAGTACTTCCGTCATCGGCTTCTATCTCAATCATTTCGTTAAAACCACAGCCCCGCAGTCCATATACCCAGGCAATGCCGTCGCCGACTCGCGTCACGATGCCGACAGATTCAATTTCAGGACGGGCTTTAAGCTGCTCAATAGCCGCTCGGATGTCCGCTGAGAGCTCTTTAACCGAGAATTCTGTGTTTGCCATTATTATCCTTTCAGGTTGCTAGTTAGGTAATCAGTGTTTTTGAGCCGTTTAAGCCTGTCGCGCACACTCAGGTCCAGCCAGTTGTCCATAGCTTGTATGCTGACACCGCCGACAAGGCCGGAATCTACTCTCTCAATTAGCGTCTTGTTTTTAGCGTCAAACAAATTGATAATCTCGGCCTTAACTGCCGGACTGAGCACATGGGCAGAGGTCGCCGTTATTTCGAGCTTGCCATCCCGCACCAGCCTTAGCCGTTCAACTTCTCTCAATATGCGGTCTGCATTGCGCGTTTGATGCTCAGAAACAAGATAATAGGCAATGGACCGGGCTAGAGCAGCCGTGTTGTCGGTACTTTTGGATAGCTCATAGATAGCTTCAGCAACCTGTTTAGTACTAGTGGTACTCATGCTCCACGCACTCCCTTCAACGCCCGCTCAATAAGTGCATTATCCTTATTGGCGTCAAGCTTTTCAGCAATAATAATCTCAGTTGCGTCAGCAACCAGACGCACCATTTCTTTCTCAAGTTCGCGCTTGGCTTTTTGAACGTCATCCTCAATACGGGCGCGTGCGTCACCGAGCATGGTATCGGTGCGGGCACGAGCAGCTTCTTCGGCGCGACTAATAATAGAACCGGCTTCGCGGTGCGCTTCCGCTAAAAGGTCATCTGCCTGGACTCGAGCCTTTTGCAGGGTCTTTTCTATATTTGCATCCAGCTTTTCTTTCTCATCCTGCATTTGCAGACCAAGCCGCACACCCTTATCAATTGTCTTGCGGCGTTCCTCTAATGAGGCGACTATCTTTTCTAGTGCAAACCGCTTAATTACCCAGAACAGGAGCAAGAAGGTGACAGCCTGGGCCAAAATGGCCAGAGGGTCAAGCCCGAGCGCGCCAATACCGCCCGCTTCTTCAGCGTGCTCTTCAGTCGCGGCTATGATGATTGGTAGCACTTCTGTCACCTTATATCCTCTCTTTTCCTAATTAGCCCAGCAGGAACGCGCCCAGCAGGAACGCAAGTAGCGCCGTTACCTCGATCATCGCAGCGATGATGATAATCTGCGTGGCAGCCTTACCGGCTTCCGGGTTACGGCCTAGGGCCTTCATATAGTTAGATCCGACCAGACCAAGGCCCAGTGCGGCCGCGGCAAAAGCGACACCCAGCATAATTCCCTTGGAGATTGCCAGTGCGCTTTCGGCGTCTGCGAGTAAATGAACCATATTATTCTCCTCTTTTTAACCTTTAATGTATACCATCAGAACCTGCGAGCTGGTTCTTTGCTTTAGCAGGGGAGTGATGGTCGTCGTGATTGGCGTGGGCAATCGCCAGGCCAAGGTAGGTGCCCGCCAATATAGTAAATACATAAGCCTGGATATACGCTACCAAGCCTTCAAACAACAGTATCGGAATGACTGCAATGGGTGTACGGCCAGCCGCCAGCACCATAGATGTAAACACGGCGATAAGGATTTCTCCGACAGCCGTGTTCAGGAATAGACGCAAGCTAAGGCTCAGTACGCGTGTAAGCTCGCCAAAGACTTCCAGTATGCCTATAAAGAAGTTCAAAGGGTTCATTGGCTTGTCACTGAAGTAATGCTTGAGGTGATTTTTCGCCCCTTGCTCCTTGATGCTCAGGTACTGCACTATCAAGATAGCGATAACACTCATAGCGATGGTGCCGTTCAAATCGGCCGTGAATGGTCTGAACAAAGGAATATGTGCACCTTCCACGCTACTGTAAACACCAGGGCCGACAATAGGCATTAGCCCAAGCAGGTTATTGAACATGATAAATACAAAATAAAACCCGAAGATAGGTGCAAAGCGGGCGGCCTTCTCTCTGGAGCCAAATGGCCCTTGTAACAGATTGATGACGTATTCCGTCATCGCTTCGATAATTGCCGGAAAACCTTTAGCGGGGTGCAAGCGAATGCGCCTGGCGGCGTAAATCATGACTGCTGCCAGTACCACGGCCGCGATCAAACCGTAAAGAATAGAATTGGTCACCGCTAAAGGTCCCACCGTGAAAAGCTTCTCTGCCTTTAGGCTTATGTGTATGGTGCTCTCGGCTAAAAGGGTGTTCATAGGGCATGCGCCTCCAGACTGCAAGACACAGTCTCACTAATCGTCGGCTGAGTGTCGGCGTATCCCATCATCTACGTCAAGAAGTATAACAGAGTAGGCAAAGGTGCTGCAATCACATTTGTATCGCCCATCAGGACGCCTAGCCGGTATCAACCAAGTTTTTATGAGCGGCAAGACGCTTCAGGGGCGACTAATCGCCTATGCCGATGGCTATTTTGAGCCGTTCACCGAAGGACAAATGTTTGTTGCCCTTGCAAGAAGACGGATCATCGCGCTGATTGTATTCGCCAGCATCTCGTTTTATATCATCATAGCGCTCCATTAGCATGGGAGTACTTGCTTCACCGAAGTCGATTAGTAACACGTCCTCACTGCGAATTGTTTGGTTAGCTATGCTCTCGCTCTCGTTGCCGTTGAGAATAAAGCGCAGAGCTTTCTCTTCTGTACCGCTTACGAAGGTTCCTTTGTCGGTCTTGATAACGTCATTACCAAGCGCATAGCCCAAGTTAGCAAAGAAGTGCCCCCAGGTCGCAGCATTGTCATGTACGTGCACAACGTGATTGACCTTGTCGTGCATATGTACCCTTGTTTTGGGGTTGCCAAGCTCATCGGCATTACAGCTGGCTACTTCTTCATAAAAGGTAAAGTTATCAAATGTTTCGCGCTGCCCGTTTATGTAAACGGCAAAGTTGGCGTGATAGTGAACTGCATCACTTTCATAGGTAATAAATCGTACGGCCACTAGCCAAACGACACCTGCGATGAAGCCGATTATTAGTGCCAGGAGAAGACGGTTAGGTACTCTAGCCATGCAATTAGTATACCAGTGTTACAATGGTGTTAATGTATATGTCACTTAAGGAAAAGCTATGATTACCGTTTACACCAGCCCAACATGTGGCTTTTGCCATATGGTCAAGGCTTATCTTGAGAGTAAGGGCCTCTCATTTAAAGAGCGCGACATCAGTCAGGACCAGGAAGCCTTGCAGTGGATAGCCAATAATATAGGTCAACTGGCCACACCGGTTATCGATATTGATGGAGAGGTCATTCTTGGTTTTGATCGCGAGCGTATAGACTTGGCACTTAGGGCTAAGAAATTAGTTTAGCGCCGCAAGCGATCTTGCTCCTCACGTAAGATTACAGGATACTTACGCTAATGGCATTTGAAGATTACAAAACCAAAGCATCGGTCGTTCTTGTCTATACCGGCGAAGGCAAGGGTAAAACGAGCGCCGCCGTGGGGCTGATGGCCCGAGCCTTGGGCAACCGCTGGAAGGTTGCATTTGTACAATTTATAAAATACTGGGGTGTAGGCGAACATGTTTTTATAAGGGACATTATGCCGATTTATAATGACCAGCTCTTTTTCTACAAAGGAGGCAAGGGATTTTACAAAGCCGGCGAGCTCAGCGAGCAGCATGTCAGCGAACAGCAGCATAAGCAGGCTGCCCTGGAAACATATGAAACTGCCCTGGAATGTGTATCGAGCGGCGATTATGACCTGGTGATTTGCGACGAGATCAACAATGCCGTACATGACGGGTTGCTCACCGAAAAACAGCTGACCGAATTATTCAAGCGTCGGGCGGCCAATACCAGCCTATGCCTAACGGGCCGTAACTTTCCGGAAAAATTATTGAAACACGTTGACATTGCCACGGATATGACCAAGCTCAAGCACCATTTCGACGATCAATATCTAGCCAATGCAGGCATAGACTTTTAAAGAGCTCTATTCCTCTCTTTCAATACGGGTCAGCAGTTGCTCGTAGAACCGATAAGACGAATTGAAAATGTCTTCCTGGGCGCTTGTTTTGCCAATTGCAGTTCGAAGCCGCGACAGTCTCGCTTCAGGCTCTGACTGATTATCAGTAAGTGAGTAAGCATCGGCAAGGCTTCTCAGACTTAACCACTGATCCGGCATTACGTTGTTCTCGTAGAATTCACCGGCAGCTGCGTTAACAGCCCGGTGCATTTGAATAAGTTCAGCAATTTCTTCCATGGATAAACCGGCCGTATACAATTGCAAGACTTCACCGGGCTGTGCTCCTATTTGTTCCTGTAACGTTTTCCATGTCTCTATATAAGACGGTCTTGTCCGCACTTCGGGAGAATGATGTGTCCCTGGCTCAGGTGTAGATGGATTTTCTGGCATAACCTTACTGATTTATATAAGCTAATTATTGTGACACTTTCTCACCACAATGTCAATATATGATGCTGGGAGACCTTAAGGCGAGGAGATAATCTAAGCAATTGAGAGTACACACTGCACTGATTTTTGCCATGTACTTTTTCTTTTGACCAAGCTAACCTAAAAGCTATGCACCCAATGCTGTATCTTATGCTCGGTTACCCAGGTGCGGGCAAGACAACAACCGCCAAGGTCATTCACGACTTGACCGGAGCAGAACACCTCTCATCGGATGCTGTAAGACTGGAACTTTTCCCGAAGCCCAGCTTCAGCCAAGTTGAGCATGACGAGCTGTATGCGGAATTAGACAGGCGGACAGAACAAATGCTGGAATCCGGCAAAGACGTTATCTATGACGCCAACCTGAACCGCTATCAGCATCGCAAAGACAAGTACGATATCTGCAATCGTACTGGCGCCAAAGCAGTTTTACTTTGGGTAAAAACCACCAAGGAGCTGGCTAAGACGCGCGCAGTACATGAAAGCCGCTTTCATTTAGTACCGAAAGACGAGAGACCGGCAGACATGTTTGAGCGAATCGCCAGAATCATTGAAGAACCGACTATTGATGAACCATATATAGAAGTCGATGGCACCAAGGTAACCAAACCCTATATAGCCGAGCTGCTCAAACAGATTGCTTCTTAAAGCACCTGCGCCCAGATGTAGGCGTCACTAGTTTTATAGGCCTGTGACTCTACTTCTTCGTAACTGAGCGAGCCCCCTTGGGCAATACAGACAGCCCCAAGTTTATAGACCGCTTCATTATTGTTGTTCGAGCCGGCACCGCGCGTATTTAGAGTTACCCCGAAACAATTAGCCTCGGGGTCCTCTAGCGGAAGAGTTCCTATCTGATAGACGGCATGTGTGGCGCTAGGTAGGCCTGCTACTTCAACTTTCTCATATTCCGCAGGCGTAAAGCCTACGCGGTAGAAGCCGCCAAAAGTTGTATCACCGGTTTCGCCGTAGTTAATACCCTTGGCTTCTACAGCAAAGAATCCGGCATCATTATTCTGGTAAACCAGGGTAGCCCAGTTCGGTTCGCCTGCGATCTGCAGCTTTTGTTTAAATTCTCCGTCAGCTTTCTCGGGGGAACTAAGAGTAAGCTGAAGCGGCACGTCACTAAAGCCTAAACCTCCCATATTGGATTCTTCGGCCAGGTAATTACCGGTGGATGTGTAGCGCACGCCTCCCGTGTCACGGATAAGCTTTGTCTTTTTGGTGGCAATGTCCAGCTCCAAGGCACCGGCGACTCCACCTTCGGAATAAAATTTGCTTATGTAGTCATATAAAATCTTCGTGCCGTCGGGCGAGATATCACCGACCGCATAGTGGTAACTGGCAAAGTCACTCTTGGGTTTGTCATCGCCGGTGGGGTCTGCGCTTTCCTGCAGCTTGACGGTTTCGCCGTTTGTAATCAAATAGTGGCGACTGACCTGCTCGGAAGCGG
Source organism: uncultured bacterium (assembly GCA_966685145.1). Lineage (GTDB taxonomy): Bacteria > Patescibacteriota > Saccharimonadia > Saccharimonadales > OFTM59 > CBKXXB01. Next base: position 9,256 of record CBKXXB010000023.1, read on the forward strand.
ACGCGGCCGGGTCCGGTGCGAATACTTCGGTATAGGCAACAGTTTTTGTTTTGGCGTTTGCTGCTGCTATAACAAACTTCTCGCTTGAGTAAATCTCCTGTGCGGACTCGTTGTTCTCGATATAGAAAATTTTGAACGTACTGTCTTCATGCACTGTGTAGTATGCGCGCCAGTTATCACCGCTGGCATGGAATCCAATAACAGTAGCCGACGTGGGCAATTTATCAGTAAGAACTGCTTTGCCCTTTGTTTTAGGAGTATAAGCAATGATTTTCTTCCCGAGCTGGAAGTATATGGACCCGGACTGCAGCTTGGCCTCATTATTTTGCGTAGATGATGCCTGAGGAGACGGAGCCTCTTTTGAGTTTGTTTTTTGCCAGGCCAAAAAGCCGGCTACCCCTAATAAAGATAAGAACAAAATAATAAAGATGGCTTTTTTGATTCGGCGTTTGTCTTTCGGTGGCTTGACTGGCTGGGCGTTAGGATTAACTTCGGGCAAAAGGTCGGGTGGATTAGCGCCCTGAGTTTGGTTGGGAGAAGGGATGTCGGGTAGCATGTTTTTCTCTTTCTTGTTTCAGGCTTTATTGTATACCAGCGCTGCAGAATGTCACAGCTGAAGGTACAATGCTTAAGGTGAGTTACCTGAATAAGCGCCAGAAGAAGAAATTAATCAGCCTCGTTCTGGGTCTGGTAATTGCAGCGCTGTCATACTTCACCTCAACGCAGCAGGGCGGTGCACCAAGTGTCACAGAGCCCGCTCCTGCGCCCGGTTATTACAAAGTTGTCCAAACAGAGGATGGCGATACTATTACCGTCGACATGCTGGGTAAACAAGAGCGCGTACGCTTTATCGGGGTCGACACACCCGAAACACACGATCCGCGCAAGACCGTGCAGTGCTTCGGCCGTGCCGCAAGTGAATTTACCAAACAGCTTATTGGCAACCAGTCGGTGCGGCTCGAGTCGGACCCCTTAAGCACCAACCGTGACCGCTACGACAGGTTGCTTCGTTACGTTTATTTGCCGGATGGGCGCCTTGTCCAGGCGGAGATAATCAAAAACGGTTACGGATTTGCCTATGTGAGTTTTCCATTCACCAAGTCTGATGAGTTTCTGGCGTATCAGACAGAAGCGCGCCAAGCGGAGAGAGGCCTTTGGTCCAGCTGTGAACCCCGGCCAAACAAATACGGCGGTTTTGATTCGAACCCGGAGCAGTAGTTAGTCCGACTTTGCCTTGCCAGGCTTACGCCGGAGTAAACGATTTACACCTATCATAGGCCACGCGAGAACAATCGTGGCACGCAGCAGACCCTCAAGTGAGGTGCGCCACCAGCTAGTGTTAAGGCGAAACGTCCGTACGGCCTGCCAGTGATAGCGCAACTGAAACATAAAAGGTTCATGGAACTTTCTGAATGAGCAGCCCACTTTGATGTCCGGTACCCATACTATTTGGCCGAACTTCGCTAGGGCGAAGCCGAGATCATAATCCTCCCATATATCGCGGCGCATATGCAGCAGCGGCTTAACCTTGGGCCAAGCCGCGGCACGAAAAGCACAGTTAGTTCCATAGAGCAGCCTGTGCCCCGCCGCCCATGGGGTAACGTAGTCGTTAAAGAATCTAAATGCAGCCACCGCGAGACGCTTGTGCGCCATATCATACGGCCAAGGACCGCCAGTAAAAGCTACGACCTCAGAGTTTTTTTCAAATATCTCGCTGACCTTAATCACCCAATCACTGGGCAGAATAGAGTCTGCGTCTATGCGTCCTATAATATCGCCGGTTGCCCGGTCAAAGCCGTTTGCTTGCGCAAAGACCTGGCCCTGCCTGGGCTCATTGACAATTGTTACGAAAGAAAACTGGCGGGCAATTACGACCGACCTATCAGTCGAATTATTGTTCACTACTATTACCTGATCAGGCATTCGTTCTTGCTTGGCGATACTGTTTAAGCAATCTTTAAGGTAGTTTTCTTCGTTGTAAACTGGTATAACTATGCTAAACATTAGCGGTTTATTTAATGCCACAGACTAAGACTAGCAAAGCTTCAGCAAAAAACCGACCCAAGAGGAAAGAACAGAAGAAGAATGTTCTACTGGGTACGTTTTTGCGTTGGTGGCACACAGGAATATGGCAAAAATTACTTACCTTAGTGATAGCATTTATTGTCGCAACGGTGAGCACTATGTACGGCATAGCTCAGTGGTACATAAACAAGCACGAGAGTGAGCCGCTGCGCATCGGGGCCACATTCATACCGGATTACGCCAGGTCTTTCGGTCTCGACCCCGGTGAAACTATGGACGCCATAATTGATGATCTCGGGATTAAGCACTTGCGGCTTGTCAGCTACTGGGAAAACGGCGAAGCAGTGCAGGGGATTTACGACTTTTCGTTTTTAGACTGGCAAATGGAAAAGGCTCATGCGTCCGGCGTTAAAGTCTCTCTTGCGATTGGTCTTCGTCAGCCCCGCTGGCCAGAATGCCATATGCCGCAGTGGGCAGCCGAGTTACCCAAAAGCGAATGGCAGCCTAAGCTTATGGACTACATACAGGCCGTAGTTGAACGTTACAGGGATCACCCCGCATTGGAAAGCTGGCAGCTCGAAAACGAATTTTTCCTGAAAGTATTCGGCATATGCCCGGACCACAGCCGCGACCGGCTTATAGAAGAGTTCAAGTTAGTCAAAAGCCTCGATAGCGCTCATCCGCTGATAGTATCCAGAAGCAATAATGCCCTCGGCTGGCCGGCTGGAGAACCGCAGCCGGACATCAGCGCCGTGTCGGTTTATAAGCGTGTGTGGGACAAGACCCTGACCAAGCGATACTTTGAATATCCGTTACCAGCATGGTTTTACGGCACATTAGCAGGCTGGAATGAACTCATGAACGGCAACGACACATTTGTGCACGAGCTGCAGGCAGAGGCATGGCTACCCGACGGGTTTAGTATGACTACTGCACCGATCGACGAACTGTATAAGTCAATGAACCCTGACAGGTTGCGTAATCGTATTCACTATGGCGTTGCGACAGGCATGCGGCGAGTTGATCTATGGGGTGTTGAGTGGTGGTACTACATGAAGGAAGCCCGGGATGCACCCGAACTCTGGCAAGCCGCCCGCGAAACAATCTCAGAATACCAGTAAGACTTAAGCAGCCTGCAAGAACTGAGCAACAGCTCCGGCCACACGGGAAGGGTTGAACTGCTCGTCGTTATGTGAAGCATCTTTGCCGCCGCGGATTTGGCCGTCTCTCTCTTCCAGTGAAATCGGTACTGCATATGCTATGCCCGCTTCCATAGCCTTGGCCATAGTTGACTCAAGGACACGGTGAGGAAACAGGCGGTCTTCCGCGTATCCGAACACTATCGCCTCAGCTATGCCCGATACTGCCAACTCCTCGTAATCGACACGTTGACGCGCCATATGTCCGACTTCTCGGGCCGAACGCGGCAAATTAGCCAACAGATTCTTCGCGCCGGCTTTCAGCATATCGCCCGGATCATGAAAATCTTTATCAGTGAAGTTTTCTGACCACATATGCTGACCGAACCGGCCGCCCAGCGTCAGAGGATTTTCATTGGCATTACTGGCGGCCGGAGCAAGCGCCGCCACCTTCGAATCCTTAAAGAGATCGAGGCCGCGTTCGCGGGCGATTCGCTGCATAGCTTGAAAGATAAGAATACCGTAGCTATGGGTTACTACGTGCACCGGCGCTTCGCTCTCTGTCAGCCCGGAGCTTTCGGCTACCGCCAGATAATTGACCGCCTGTGAATAGGTCGCGTTTTTCTTATCTAGTGCGTCGCGGAGTATGCCTTTACGGTATTGGCCCGGCAGTGTGATATCAAAGCCGCGGCTTGCCATGTCGGCGGCAAACGGCGCTTTGGCCACTATACCTTCCGTAAAGCCGGGTATATAAAGGACGGGCGAAGGCTCGGTGGCAGTTTCCTGACCGATACGTACATACAGGATTTTGCCTTCGGGCGTATATGGTGACAGGTCGGCATGCTGCCAATCGTTAGCAATTACCCTGGTAATATCGGGGCCGTACGCTTCAGCAAGTTGCCCTTGATACTCTTCGCTCAGTAATACTTCTGTCTCGTGTAAGCCCATTTCAATATTCCTTTTATCTAATTATACAATATACGCGACTTCTTGTCTATATACATAAGGGGTTTCTTGCGTTACAATGGCGTTTGTTATGGCTAAGAAGAAGCGGCCCGCGGGCTCTATTTCGAACAGACGCGCCAGGCATGATTATGCCCTGGATGATGTATTGATTGTGGGCATTGAACTGACTGGTGCCGAAACCAAAGCCCTGCGGCGAGGCCATGCACAACTGCAAGGCGCCTATGTAAACATCAAGGACAACCAGCTATGGCTTATTAACGCTAGCGTCAACGGTGACCCGAGCGCACCCATCTCCGAGATTGATCAAACACGTACCAGACGACTGCTAGCCAAGAGGAAAGAGATTGATAATCTCACCGCCAAGAAGCAACAGGGCATGAGCATAGTGCCGCTTGAAGTTCTGACTGGTGGCCGCTACATCAAGCTTCGCATCGCCACGGGGCGGGGCAAACGTAAATACGATAAAAGACAAACTATTAAGAAAAGAGATGAAGAAAGAGCAATGCAGCGTGGGCTATAAGTGTTTGCGAGACTTTCAACACTTCGGTATAATTCGGCAGTCTACTTCCTAAAGCTTGGAGAGCGAGTGCTTTCAATCCGAATCCGGTCTGCAAGCGCTCACCAAGAAATCGGCTTTAGCGATTTCCGGGCTGAAAAGCGCCGGTAAGGATGAAAGTAGGAGCGCATATTCCCGGGTAGCTCAATGGTAGAGCATCTCGCTGTTAACGAGAGGGTTGCCGGTTCGAGTCCGGCCCCGGGAGCCA
>CBKXXB010000024.1:0-13242 GCA_966685145.1 uncultured bacterium
ATGTGTTTGTAGGTACTGTATGTGCTTCTCTCGGTAATGTCTGAATTCTGTCTTGCTGAAACCGTTCTTGCGAATAAACACGCTAATCTTTTCGCTGCCAATGTAATTTGGCATAATGACGTAACTTGCTCCAAGCCCATATAACTCCGCTGCCTCCTGTGAACTATCGGCGTGGCACACAACAACAGCATTCGGGTTTGTTTGTTCGATGTGTCGTAGCAGGAACAGGTTAGAACTATGGTCTGATATCAAAGAGACTACAAGCCTGGTCTTTGTGAGATCAACCTCTTCCAGAAGCTCAAAGTCGGTAGCGTCGCCATAAAGGTACGGTATCTGCTTGCGCTCCAGCTCATCAATGACATCGGGGTCATAATCCACAACTATAAAACGCTTTGTGATATTCTTAAACACTTTTACGAATTCGCTACCACCTTTTTTGTAGCCGAATAATACTGCCTCGAAAGCGTGAGCGGGTTCATGTTTTTCCTTAATCTTGCGGCGCTCAAAAAGTCCCAGATACCGCTCAAACAGGCTATATAACTTATCAGAGTAAATAATCATATAGGCAGATATGGCTATGGTAATAATGGCGACAAGCGTAACAAGCGTAACGATTGACTCACTAATCTGGCCATTTCTCTGACCTAATAGTAAGAAAATAAGCGAAAACTCACTGATCTGGGCTACGGCTAGACTGGTTTTGAAGCTTGTTTTTTTAGTGTAGCCCAGTAGGCCCATGATGGTCATGACTATGATCGGGTTTCCAATAAGGACCAAAGCTGATAGCGCAAGAGCGGGGCTAATATACGACTGAAAGTTTTCAAGATTGAGACGAGATCCGAGAGCGATGAAAAAAACTACTAAGAAAAAATCGCGCAACGGCTTAAGTCGTGATGCGACCTCTTGAGCGTATGCTAAATTGGCAAGAGCTATGCCCGATAGCAAGGCACCGATTTCAAGCGAAAATCCCAGCTCGTAAAATAATGTACCGATGCCGAATCCCCAAGCGAGAGCGAACAAGAACAGCAGTTCTTGTGAACGAGATATAAAGGTGGTCATGGGGCGTAACACATAGCGGGCGATTAGGAAAACTGCAACCCCGACGAGTACGCCTTTTGCGGCCAGAGTGCCGAGTTCAGAATAGCTTAGACTGCCGCGTCCCGTGGCTGAAGCAACTACAAGCGCGAAGGTAGCGACTATATCCTGTACTAGCAAAAAGCCTATAGAAATCTTGCCGTAGAGCTTGTTTTGCTCTTTCTTGTCACTCAAAAGTTTTAGGATAATAATTGTGCTGCTGAAGGCCAGTGCCACTGATATAAATACTGTTTCAGCAGTACTGTAGCCCAAGGCGCGGGTAAGTATAAGTGCAAAAATTATAGTAAACATGACCTGACCGAGCCCGGTCAAAAGTGAAACTTTACCTACTTCTTTTATGACTTTGGGGTTTAACCCAAGGCCAACAACGAAGAGCAATAGTGCTATACCGAATTCACCCATAAGCCCCACTGTTTCGGGTGAATTTACCAATCCCAGTACCGATGGCCCGACTAGAAGACCGGTAAATATATGACCGATAATTAGTGGCTGTCTCAGGCTGCGCATAATAAGCGCTACTATTGTTGCGAGACAAATGAGCAGTGTAATCTCAGTAAAGATATGTCCGTCCATATTTGTTTTATAGCTTTCGCGTATAGTATAGCAATTAAAGAAGGGAAACCCAAAAAATTTTTGATTTTTTCACAGGTTTTCCTCTCTTTAGTTTCCGCTTCGCTTCAGGATTTATCCCCTCCAAAGGCTACTGTTTTTTGGCAAGTAAATTGCTAAAAACAGTAATAATCATAGGTTTTAGAGTATAGTATGCTTTGAGCATAAGCATTTGCAAACATGAAGAAACTTTTTCGCATAATTGCCAACAGAGTGTCGACAGTAGCCGGCAGCCCTTACGCGTTCCTTGGAGCTGTTGCTGTGGTAACCGTATGGGCGTTCACAGGTCCAACATTCGGCTATTCCGATACATGGCAATTGGTAATCAACACCGGTACAACTATCGTAACTTTTCTTATGGTATTTCTGATTCAGAACACGCAGAACCGTGACAGTAAGGCGATGCAACTTAAACTGGATGAGCTCATTCGCGCTGGAGGAAAAGCTCGCGACACCTTTGTTGACTTGGAAGATTTAACTGACGAAGAACTGTCCGAAATAGACGCAGAGTTCAAGCGATTACATGAGGCGCAAGCTGCAAACCCTATTCTTCATAAACTGCATACCAAAATCGAGGCTGAACATCGCCGCCGCTTGAACCTGAAGGCACATGCCGGGCAAATGCTAAACACGCTTTTCAACCCTCTCGGGAACAAAGACAAAAAATAAGCTTGCGCCTGCAAATTGCTTATGTAATACTTTAAATTACTTCCGGCAATTGGCTATGAGAGGCCGATTGCGACGAAGACAAAAACAATAAAAAATAGCCGGGCAATTCACCTGGTTGTGTATGGGAGGATGTGCGGTGAGGGCCGTCAAAATAAAAATTATCTATCAAAGGGGCAAAAGCGTGGAAGTCAAAGTACGCCGCCCGAAATGGCAACAATTCCTTCAGTACTAGTGTACTTAAGGTGTGCCCTTAGGGTTTAAAGTGCAAGTGCCGGACTAGTGTCCGGCGTTTTGCTTTTATTTAATGTCTTAACCTCGCTAGGCACGAATTAACTAGTAGCTTTTTCCTTGATAGCATCCTGGATCAGCTGGTCGAATGCCTCAAGACCGGCGGGGCTATCGATCTTCTTGCCATTGATGAAGAATGTCGGTGTTCCCTGAACGCCTCCCGCTTCTCCCGCCTTAAAGTCTGCCTGTATGTTGGCGGCGGCTGTTTCGCTGGCTGCATCTTGGCGGAATTGTTCAAGATTAAGGCCAAGCTCGGTAGCGTAATCTTCAAAGACCTTTGATGCGTTGTTGCTGCTTTCCCAACTTTTTTGGCGGCTGTAAAGTAAATCGTGCATTTCCCAAAACTTGCCTTGGCGCGATGCCGCCTCAGCGGCACGATGGGCTGCCATAGCGTTAGGGTGGGCTGAAATGATAGGAAAGTGACGGAACTGAAAGGTTACCTGATCTTTATACTTCTCTTTAAGCTGCGCAAAGATAGGGAAGTACTGATAACATGCCGGGCACTGAAAATCGCCATATTCAACAATAGTTACGCCTGATTGGCCTTCGCCATAGGTGTGATTAGTAACACCGCCTTTAGCTGTTGGAGCTCCTGCATCTTTCTTGTTGATAAATAATAGACCGGCAAAGATTGCCACGCATACTGCTAAGACTAGCAAAAAACGCTTGCTCATAAAATGTCACGCCTCCATTTGTATTTACAGTGTAGCATGGCTTTGAAAAAACCGGGCGTAACCGTAAGATGTAAGCATGCAAATAATCATAGCGCTTGTGCTTGGCAGCCTGACCTTGTTCGTAATAAGCCTGCAACGCACCTATAGCCGCATCCCGGCCAAGGAGTTAAAGCGACGTGCCCGCGAAGGTGATGCGCTAGCAGCAGCATTACACAAGGCATCCGTGTATGGCTACAGCTTGCGCGTGATCCTTTGGGTTTTGATCGGCATAACGGCCAGCGCGTTTTTTGTTTATGTAAGTCGCTCGGCGCCTGTTTGGCTAGCGCTGCCAGTCAGCGCGTTACTTGTCTGGGTAGGTTTTATATGGATTCCTTCAGGTGAGGTCACCTCAGTTGGCCAGATAATGGCGCACCACTTAGCTCCGTTGCTGGCTCGCTTGCTATATTACCTACATCCGTTTATAGACAAAGTTAGGCGTACTGTAAGACGCTTCAGACCACTTCATATTCATACTGGCTTGTATGAAAAAGCAGACTTGCTGGATCTGATTGATGAGCAGCAAGTGCAGACGGATAATCGTATTGAAGCGTTTGAGCTGGAGATTGCCCGCAGGGCGCTTGTTTTCGGGGATAAGCTCATACGTGACGTTATGACGCCGCGCCGGGTAGTGAAAATGGTTGCTGCCGATGAGGATTTAGGCCCTGTATTAATGGATGAGTTGCATGCTAACGGACACTCGCGCTTTCCCGTATTTGAGGGCAAAGACGATAATATAGTAGGTACTCTTTTTTTGAGGGACCTGGTGAAAAAACGGTCTGGCGGAAAAGTGCGCGGGGCTATGAAGGGCCCGGTTTTGTATCTTCACGAGGAACAAATTTTGCATGACGCTTTGCAGGCGATACTTAAGACCCATCATCACTTATATATAGTCGTAAATAATTTTGAAGAATACGTAGGCATCATAACTATTGAAGACGTTTTGGAACAAATTGTCGGCCAAGCAATAGTGGATGAATTTGACGAGTACGACGATCTGCGTGCGGTAGCTGCTCGAACTGCCAAGAAAGAACATAAGCAGCATGTTGAACAGGAAAAATCCAAAACGCCCGCTTCTCAGGTCGAAGTCGACGCCACGATCGAAATCGAGTAGCAGCTTATCAAAACAGGGAAGATACTTTATACTACCTCTGATGATTAGTTTGCGGGGCAATAACTTGAATCTATGGACCGGCGCACTTGCAGGCGACAAGTGTTGCTAGTGGTCCAGATTTAGCCATTCGTAACGAACTAACCTGGAGACAACATGAGAGTATTAACCAGAGATCTATCTAAACATATCGACAAAGAAGTTACTGTTCAGGGTTGGGTACACAAGAAACGATTGCTTGGCGGGCTGACTTTCGTTAATGTGCGCGATCGGGCCGGACTCGGGCAAGTTGTCATACAAGATAAAGACGAAGTCGAGAAACTGCGCGGCCTGCAAATAGGTACAGTACTGAGCGTAACCGGTACAGTCAAAGAAGAACCACGGGCACCGGGCGGTGCTGAGTTGCATGATGTAACACTGGAAGTAATGGTGCCGGTAAGTGAAGAGTCGCCGATTGAAATAGACAAGCCACTGGACCATAAGCCGGAAAACCTCGATACGCTCCTGGAGTATCGTCCAGTTGGTTTACGCAACCTGCAAGAAACAGGAATTTTCAAGATTCGCGATGCCATAACCAAGGCGCTGCGTGACTATTTTTATCAGAATGATTTCACTGAAGTCCATACACCTAAACTTCTGGCTGCCGCGACAGAGGGTGGCGCGGAAGTATTTAAAATTGATTACTTTGGCAAGGAAGCTACACTGGCCCAAAGTCCTCAATTCTATAAGCAAATATTGGTAGGCGTATTCGAACGAGTCTTTGAAATTGCACCGGTCTACCGGGCGGAACCCAGCGCCACAACCAGGCACATGACCGAATATACCTCGGTGGACGGCGAAATGGGCTTTATAAATATTGATGATTTAAAAGAGATCTTGAGTGGTTTACTGAACCATGTTTCTGACTACATTTGGGAGAACCATGAAGCTGACCTGAAGAAATGGAACGCTGCCAAGCCTGTACTGCCTAAAAGCATCCCCTCATTGTCCATGGCCGAGATTCATGAGCAATACACCAAAGCAACAGGTACAAGCACGATCGGCGAAAAGGACCTGAGGCCCGATGAGGAAAAGTGGATTTGTGAATATGCCAAGAAGAACTTAGGTAGTGAGGCGGTTTTTGTCACTGATTGGCCAGCCAGCGAGATGAAGTTTTATCACAAAGCTCAGGCTGGAAATTCTGAACTGGCTGACCGCGTTGACCTGCTTTTTCGCGGCGTAGAAATCGTCACCGGCTCTATGCGTGAGAATGACTACAGGACCGTTCTACGCCAGCTTCAGGAGCAAGCCGGCGGGGATCCGGAAGACCCCGGCTTCAAGCCGCTGTTGTCTGCCATGAAAGCCGGTATGCCGGCTCACGGTGGATTCGGTATGGGACTGGATCGCCTGACCCAAAAATTCATTGGGCTAAACAACGTCAAAGAAGCGACACTCTTCCCGCGCGACATGAACCGTCTCGCACCGTAATCTGTTGACTAAAGTTTAGTGCGGGGATCACGCCACACGGTGTCTGTCACAGTCTAATCGTTAACGTTTAACTTTTGGTTCACCAGTTATTGCGCTAAACCCAATCCAGGTTGGGTGAGGGCCTTCCATTGCTCTCCAGGACGTCATCTTTGGTTCCCTGGGTGGCGGTACGGGCTCGGTTATAGCCTGAATGCCTTCTTGCATGACTGAAGTGTCGGGTTCAGTTGCACTTACTGCCAGGGCTCCAGCAGCTTCCACGTAGCTGGGCTCTGCGGCTCTAGCAGGTTCTGTTGGTTGTAATGTGTTTGGACCGGTCATTTTTTACCTTTCTGACAAAGAAAAACCTCCCCTTTTGGCGGGGAGGTTTGGTTTGTCTATTATTAATTTAGGCTATAAACACAAACACTCCCCTTGGTTCATGGCCACGAGGCGCTTCGCCGGAATGAGTGAGTTACGATTAACCATACGTACAGAGTATATTACTTTATGCTGTTGTCAATAGATTGCGTGAAAGGTGCCTTTATCGTGATCTTTTTTCACCAAGCTTCCAGTAGTGCTCAAACATTTGTCTGAGCATTCTAGCGTAAGCAGTGTTGTTAACTTCAAAACCTACTTTTTGGTCGTGATGCCAGCAATACGTGGCAACGGTGTCATTATAGATCGCGACTTGATGCTCCATCGCCAGCGTATCTTCAGGAAGCCACCGACGATGATAAAAACTCATGTAATCTGGGTTTTTGGTAAATATTTCTTGCTTTTTGCCGGGGTTGAGCAGTTCGCGCACCTCGTAGCCAGCCTTCAGAGTCATGGCACGGTGCTTCTCAGCCCAACGCGAGCTGAGCACTAAATCTTCTAGCCGGCCGCTGCCGAAAATCAGTATCTCGCCCTTGGTTTTAAGTTCGTGCCAGAGCATCTGTTTGAAACCTTCTATGCCTTCATAAGTATGGACTGCAAAATGAAACGGGTCAGATTCACCCTGTGCTTTCAGCTCGGTAAGAGCGGGGAGCAGCTCCTTGAAGACGGCACGTTGGTTTTTCAGTCTTTCCTCTTGAGTTACAAGCTCAACTTCTAAGGTTGAGGGGTCGGCGGCGATCAAAAAGGTTCCCCTATCATCCGTCTGAGTACTTACCAGGCTGCGTTTTTCGAGCTGATCAGCCAGTCGGTACACCTTTGTCCGGTTAATGCCGGTAGCACGGGCTAATTCCAGGTGACTGTCCGGTCCTTTCAAAAGTTCCAGATATAACTTCGCCTCATCACTGCTTAAATTAAGAGCTTTCAAGTACTGCAAAACAGTGTTTTTGTTGTTCAACATGGTGAACAGTTTACCATATTTAGTATATTTATGCAATACTTAAGCTAATTTAGCAAGAAGCGAGATAAAGGAGTTTTCAAATGAGTAGTCCAGTCAACCAGATACGAAACGGTTTCGCTGCAATTAGCGCAGCACGTACCGGTGAAGGTATCAGGGATGCCTACGCAGATTTTCACAGGCTTTTAGAAGCTGAGAAGCCGGAGCCTGAGACTATTATGTCGGCCAGCCGCCAGAATGAAAGAGCATTGCAGGCTACCAGACAAGTACGTGTTCGTTCTGAGTATGAAAATGGGCAACCAATACATGAAACGTTTCGCGGCTCAGGGATTATTGTCGTCGGCAATAAGGACGGAGAACTTCTAGCCACCGGTTACGCAAAGGATCTGGAAGACCGGGACCGTGTCGACGAAGCGTATAGAGAGACTTTCGGCCCTTACCAGCGCGTCGGCCTGCGTAAAGCCGCCCAAGCTGCGATGTTGCATGCGCTCGGCTATGGTGACCTGGACGAAGTGCGTCAGTATATATTGCTCCAAACCATACTGGAATCGGAAGAGTTAGCGGAAGGACGCCACTACGCCGGCTATAGTACCGGGAGAAGTCTCGTTGTGGGTGCCAGTGGCATGCTTGCGACTGATGCCGTTCTTCATGAAGCCCGGCAACGTCCATGGTTTCCTGACTATCTGGAGGATGCCTGGTCCCGGGGCGAGATAGAATCGCCCGCTAGTATCGATGTCCTTGCCGGCTGGTTCGATCACATTGCTGCCCAGGATACGATCACTATAGCAAGGCAAGACGCTGGCCGGTTCATGGCCCGCGCCCTCTTCCCGAATGCTTTGCAGCGAGAGCACATGAATCTCAGCTAAGTTTGAAAAGTTGAACAGGCTACACAATGAATGCGCTTACTGGTGGATTTGAACTTACAACGAGAGAGCGCGCTGGCTATGAGTATGATCTGACACATGGCCATCCGGTCCGAAAGCCCTTTGAAGAAGAAAAGGCCGCATTTGAAAACCTCTCGGCACACCTGCTTGAGCCCCAGCATATGCGTGCAGTTAGAGCGGCGGAGGATGAGTTCGTACACGCCTTCCTGGATATGTCCAAGCAAGTGCCGCAGCCCGGTGAAGGACATTTCGTTTATCCCGGCGCCTCGCAGGCGCTCTTGGCTGCCGCTACTACACTTGCGGAAATCCAGCAGCCTAAAAACGGCCGTCACCTTACGGCCAAGTTCGTATCACCGGTTTTCGATAACATACCAGGCTTGTTCTGGTCCGCGGGCTTTAATGCCAGCGCGGTAAGGGAAGAAAAAGACTTTTGGTTGCCGCGTAGCTATCGGGATGACGTGCCCGCCTTTGAAGATGAAGTTAAGTACACCGACGTCTTTGTCCTGGTCACACCAAATAACCCCACGGGATTTCGGGTTGAAAAAGAAGGTCTGTCTGCCATTGCTAAAACGTGTGCTGAGCATAGGACTACTCTGTGCATCGATCGCACCTTTTTGAACCAGCCGGAGGGCTACGCCTATAATATGCATGAAGTCCTGGCTGATAGCGGCGTCAGCTACGCTACCATTGACGATACCGGCAAGCTTTGGGCAACCCAGGAGCTGAAGCTTAGTATCCTCACGGTAAGCCCAGACTTAAAAGATAAAGCAGCAGAAGTGCATAACACGATGCAGCTGTGTGCCTCGCCGGCGTTGATGCGGAGCTTAGCCGGGCTAGCCATGAACGGCGGTGCTTTGGATAAGATCAGACAGCTTACAGGCAGAAACCGCCAAATTGTATGGGAAGCAGCGAACAGGAGCGAGGTGTTTGAGTCATTAGCGGCGCAAGGTCCCTCCTCAGATTTAAGTGTGGAGCGAATCAGAACGGCTGGATACGACCCATCCAGCATTGCATTTGCGCTTGGCCGGAGAGGAGTTGGGGTTTTATCACTCGAAGGTTTTAGTGCCGATATCCCGGCTTGGGCTTATGGTAACCTCGGCATGATTCCCCATCTCAGAGCGCTTCGCGTTTCACTTGCTCGCGACCAGGACTATATCGAAGGTGCGGCTGAGAGAATTTCCAGTCTGACAGCGGATGAATGTGCGCCGATTGTTAATAGAGTTAGGCCATAACCATGGCAACAAATATTCACCCAAGCCTGCCTGAAATCCTTGTGCCGGATTCAGTTACTGTGAGACTGGAAGGCAAAGGTAGGGACGTGCCTGTTACTCGTGCAGAAGGAGACGCCTACTATAACTTAGGTAAAGATGATTTCAATGCAGGCAGGGGTTATGCGGCTTTCCCGCTCGAGCTTGGTAGTCAGGAAGCAATAGATCAGCTGGGGCCACATACGTTAGAGCTGTTTGCCATACACCCCGGCAGTCATATGGAACTTCTCAGGATAGTAGATGAGACTGCCACGATGCATGATAGAGGCTACCGCGGCAATGGTACGGCACTGGCTTATGACGTGGTACTCCGCCGGCTTAGACGATTTAGCGTAGGAAGCCATACCCCTGACGTGCATAACACGGTAACGCGCAACAAACTTATAAACTATTATGCTAATACACACCGAGGCTTGGGTTTCGTCTCTTTAACTACACCAAAGTTTTATGCGGGTATTGAGGCGCCGGCTTCAAGGCATGACTCAGAAATAGAGCCTGTAGTTTGGATGGCGGACATGGCTTTGCGCCTAACATGCGAATTAGCACAAGAACATAAGAGATAACTCGTATAACTTCTTCTAAGCTTGCTACAATGAGATTAAAAGGAGCGAGCAATGCAGGTAAAAATTGAGGCGCTGAAAGACAAAGTACTGGCTGGTGTACGGAAGCTTGGCTATGAGGGCGAGGAAGCTCAGGTTATCACTGACGTACTCCTGTATGCTCAACTGCGCGGTAATAACCAAGGCATTACCAAAATCACTACCGGCGGTGTGCCAAAAGCAGGTGATGTTGAGAAATTCCGCGTAGTCAAAGAGAATAAATGCGGCGTACTTGTGTCAGGTGGTCACTCAATGGTTTCTACTGCCAAAGCGTCGAATCTGGCTGTTGAGCTGGCAGAAAAACATGGTGTTGGAATAGTTGGGTTGAATCATACGTTTACTTCGTCTGGTGCTATAGGCTACTTCTCTAGGTTAATCGCAAAAAAGGGATACATAGGTATTGTTTGCGTCGGTAACGGCCCTTTTGCCTTTGTAGCGCCAAGCGGTTCGGCAGAAGCCAGACTTGGGACAAACCCGTTCTCTTATGCCTTTCCGTACAATGGCGGTGAAGTGGTGTTTGATAATGCCACTGCGGCGATAGCGTATTTTGGGGTAGTCGAGGCAAAGCTTAGAGGTGAGCTCCTTCCGAAGGGTTTAGGATTTGATAAAGATGGAAACCCAAGTACTGATGCGTCTGAGGTGCTGGGCGGTTCTGTGGCGACATTTGCAGCTCATAAGGGTTTCGGGCTGTCTCTACTCGTACAACTGCTAGGCGGGCCGTTTGTGCTAGCCGGTACTCCTGGCGTAAACGAGGAAGACGGTGCCGGAACATTCGTCATGGCAATCGATACCGGGCTGTTGGCGGGGAAAGAGGAATTTGTTGGTCGTGCTACTAAATTGGTGGCAAGAATAAAATCTGCTAAACCTCTGCCGGGCCAGGAAGTCATACTTCCCGGGGAGCGTGGTGATGGCCTAGCTAATCAAGCAGCTGAGAGCGGACAAATTGAAATTGCTGATGCGATTTGGGATGAGCTTGTCGGTTTCGTAGGTTCTTGAAGACGCCTACAGAAGTTCGTTTTGCTATAGTACTTTTATGAGAGTTTTAGTTTTTGGCGATAGCATCACACAAGGTTTCTATGGCAGTCACGGTGGCTGGGTGGGCTTGCTCATTCGGTATTATCAGAAACATACTCTCAAAGACTTGAGAGCCGAAGGCGAAGTACAAGTCTTTAATCTAGGGATCTCGGGCAATACTGCCGAAGATGTGTTAGACAGGATAGATGCTGAAACTACCGCTCGTACGAATTCAAACCATGAAACCGTCATTGTTTTGGCAATTGGCACAGTCGACTCAAAGTTACGCAATAACGTAGCTGTCTCGGATGTGTATGCATTCCAGGAGACCTACGAAGCACTCATTAAAAAAGCGCAAAAGCTTGCTGATAATATTGTGTGCGTGGGCTTATCGGCGGTTGACGAAAAGTTATCAAACCCCTGGGTATACAGTACCGATGGTGAGCAGTTATTGAACAATCGGCTTAATCTCTTTGAGGACACTATTAAGCAGTCTGCTTTGCGTCTGCAAGTGCCTTTCGTCCCGGTTCATGACAGGTTTTTAAAAGCATTGGAAAATGGCCAAGACCTATTAGTCGATGGACTTCATCCTAATGATGCCGGGCACAAAATGATAGCCGAGTTGGTAAAACCGGCCCTGGATAAACCAGTAACTTAACAGCCGAGCAAGCCCAACCATAGAACTTTTACCATATGGTAAAAAGAATAAGATTGCTGCCCATGAAATAAAAACAGCGGACCTATTACGATTTGTAAGAAGCCCGCTGATATGTTTTTGCTTTTGCTGGCTACGTTGGCCCCAAGCAAATAAACTCAATCACACCGCAAGGGTGCAAAAGAATATCCCATTGTACCCGGATGCACAGGTAACCATACCATCCAAACTACGCTTATGTTGGACTGGAGTCAAGCCCATCATGCCATGTTATAGTATTGGCATAAAGAGGGCTATTAGAGATTGACCTTAAAATCAATTTTTAACAACTGTATAAAAACTTTTGCTGTAGCTATCTGTTTGATGGCAACCGGCAGCAGTGCTACAGCTCAGCAACAGACTCAGCAGATTGCGCCGCCTACTCGCAATCCGCAGACCAACGTGGGCGAGGTCTTCCAACAGCAAAGAAGCGGCGTCCAGTCAACTGGTTCTGATCAGTTGCTCAAACAAAGTTCCGGCATTGAAATTCCCGAGGGCGAACCTGCTAGATCGGATAGTGCCGAGGAGGAGTCTGCTCCGGGACGTAGCGCCTGGATCATTCTTACGTTCTTGGGCGCAGGGTTAGCTGTGGTATCGATATTCCGTTCAAGACGAAGGTGGACCGGTTCGGAAGATGTAGCTGTCTCTGTCTTAGCGCCTGTCGGGCCCGAAGCGCAGCCGTCATCAAGCGCCAGCCTCGACGCGAAAGCTAGCCTGCAGCCGAAGAAAAAGAACAAATCCAATAAAGCCCGCAAGCGTAAAAAACGAAAACGAAACTGATACTAGAGGCTTTGATTCTTGCCGGCAGGCTGAGGATCGCGCGTTTTTATATCCAGCTGGTCAAGCCATACTTCCCCGGCGGATGGCTTAGCGGGGCCATTAATCCGGTTAGTGAACCATAAGACGGCCAGTGCCGCCGCTATCAGGCTAAAAATACCCCAAGCCAGCCATTTACTTCTCATGAGGGTTAATTATAAACGACACCAGGGAAGTCCACGGCGTCTTAATTATTCGGGTAATCGGTCTTATTTGGTAAACTTAAGCGTAAAGGCAAAATGCAAGGAAATCCATGACAGCTAAAAAACCTGATGTTCCGCCATCTAGCGACGGCGAGCAAACGGATATGCAGGAAATCGAAAGAAAGATCAAGCGTATGCTTGATCCGGCTGAGCCTGACAGCGAACCGGACCAGCCGCCCGATAGCGCGGTGCTTCAATCTGAAGAAAATCCCGCAACCGCACCTGAAGTTGCCAGTGAAAAGCCGTCCAAAGCCAAAGCTGCCAGCCCAATAGCTATACAATCTGAGGACGACGGCGAGTATAAGTTTGAGGTAGTCAAAAAGGAAGACGCCGATACGAAATCAGAACCCGATCCTGTACCGGCTAGCGAGCCCGAAGCCGGAGCACCCGAAGAGGGCCCTCTTGAAACAGATACTGAAAATCCGCAACAAGCAGATATGGCCGAGGAGAATTCAGATACCGAGACGGCTAAAGCAGTCGATGAGATTATTGCCGAAGAAAGTGAT
>CBKXXB010000025.1:0-11050 GCA_966685145.1 uncultured bacterium
AATGAGATATGGGAAATAATTGATAAATCTGACATGTTTATTTCCCTTCCTTCTTAGTGGCTTTGGCAGTAGCTTTTTCAAGCTTTTCTGCCTTTTCTTCGGCCTCTTCAACGGCAGCGAATACAGGTATAGAATCACCACCCTTGAGCGTCACATAAGCCTTCTTGGTATCGGTTTCACGACCCGCTATAGCACGGCCTCCTTTGCGGATAGTTCTCTTGGCCTTGCCGGCTATATTAGTTATATTTACATCTTTAACAGTAACCTTAAACTGTGCCTCAACGGCTTCGGCAACAGTGTGCTTGTTGGCGTTGCCTGGCACTGCAAATACATATACGCTTCCTTGTGATAAGCTATAGGCCTTCTCGCTCATGCGCGGCTTCAGCACCAATGTCATGCTCATTTCTGTGTCTCCTTGGCCTTTGCCTTGGCGGCCTTAACTCCAAGCCAATCATGAATAATCTCAAGTGCTTTTTGAGTTACGACTATATTATCGGCATTGACTATATCGAACACGTTCAAGTATCCGCCCTGCACAAGCTTGAGTGAGGGTATGTTGCGAGTAGCGCGCTCAATAAGATTATCCTTGTCGTTGACGACCAAGAGTATGTTACCCTTAGCATTAATCTTTTCTAGAAGTTTTATAATAGGGGCCGTTTTGCCGTCCTTAGAGGTGAACGAATCAATAACTGCGATTTTTCCTTCTGCGTTGGCAATGCTCAAGGCCTGTCGCAATGCTTGTCGCTTAGCCTTAAGGTTCAGTTTGTGGGTATAGGTTTCGCTACCGGTTGGGCCGAATGCTACACCACCCCCACGCCAGATTGGGTTACGGCTTGATCCAAAACGTGCACGGCCAGTGCCCTTTTGCCGCCATGGTTTACGGCCACCACCGCGTACTTCACCGCGCCTTTTTGTGCGAGCTAAATTGTCGCGGCCATTTGCAAGGTATGTGACATAAGCTTGTTTGAGAAGCTCATGACTCTCGACTTTTACATCAAATATAGCCTTATCAAGCTTTGCAGCTGTCGTAGCCTTGTTGCCGGTAGCGGTATACGTCAGCACTGCCATAGTTATTTTGCCTCCCGGATTATGACAATGCCTTTGCGCGGACCAGGGACAGCTCCCACTACACCAATAACATTCAGCTCGGGGTCAATAAGTGCCACCTTGAGATTGCGTACAGTTACTTGTTCGTTTCCAAGCTGTCCGGCCATCTTCTTTCCTTTGAAAATCTTCTGAGGGTACATAGAACCGATTGAGCCGACGCGTCGATAGGAACGTCCGCCGTGTGTTTTGCGTCCGCGATGGAAGTTGTGGCGCCTAATCGTGCCAGCAAATCCCTTGCCCTTACTCATTCCCGTAACCGATACGGTGTCACCAACTGAAAAGACCTCTGTCGTAAGTTTTTCGCCTACTTTGAGGTCTTCCGTTATTTCATCGATTCTGAATTCTCGCACCACGGCCGGCATCACTTTTGAAGCCTTAAAATGGCCGGCCTGGGCCTTACCGAGCTTAGCTGCTCCCGTACCCACCTGTAGGGCTGTATAGCCGTCGGTTTCTTCTGTCTTAAGCTGCGTAATAACGTTGGCGTTAGCAGAAAGCAATGTAACAGCAACAGCAACACCATCCTCAGCAATGGTACTTGTCATGCCAACCTTTCGCGTAATAAGGGCCTTCATACTTACTTCCTTGTATTCCTCTTCCAAGTCACTTAGGACCAAACACTAGTTGTTGATTCACCTAGTGACATAAAAACATTGGTGAATAGTGGTTTCTACCTCTAATTTGGTGATTGAAGGCAGACCTGCTAGAACACCAATTGATTATTTTTTTGTTATACCGCATAAGAGTACCACTATCTAGCTACTCCTGTCAATGCGTTGTAAATACTACAAGCACATATGGCCCTAAGGGTACGTCCATTTTTGTCACGTCGGGGCCCTTTAAGCTGTCGCTTGGGTTATAATGCTAATGAAATGCCGAAAGCAAATAAAAGAAAAAGAAAGTACCATTTTAAGCACTCTTATCTCGCCCGATGGTGGCGAAGGTATGAATATAAACACACTACTATCGCCTTTATTGCCATAGCTGCCTTTGTACTGGCGCTTGATACTGCCCTTGTTCAGGCCAGTTTGGCTTACATCAAAGACTTGGGCATTGCAGGTGTAATTATGGCTGGTGCCTTGTTTACGTCCTTCTTCACAGCAGCGCCGGCAACGGTCATGCTGATTGAGATGGGCGAGATTCATAACCCTTTGGTCATTGCCCTTTACGGCGGCATTGGTTCAGTTATAGGAGATTGGATTATATTGAAGGTGTTTGAGGAGCGTGTCGGTTATGAGCTATTGCCGTTGGTTAAAAAGTTCCGTCTCCGGAAGTTCTTGCGTAGCCTAAGAAAGAAAAAGAACAGGGAGCGAACTACGCTTGCGGGCATGCTTATGGTTGCCTCACCATTGCCTGATGAAATCGGCATCGGTCTGCTGGGCATCGCACATCTCCCGACTATTAGCCTGCTTATTATTACCTTTTTACTAAACGGCGCAGGTATTCTGGTACTTATTTTAGCTACTCGGTAGGCCGTAAGCTGTTAAGCTGGAATTATGGCAGTTGAGAAGTATTCAGGAGAGAAAGAAAATACAACCGAACGGCTTAGCCGTTGGGGAAGGAATATTAACGTGCTTGGGGCTCTGGCCATAGCCGGTGTGGCCGCCGTCATACCTGGTCCTAATGTAGTTTTGGCCTCTTGGGCGGGATTAAACGCGGCGCAGGCCGGGGGTTTCGAACTGCTACGCCAACACACAAAGAAAAAGAAGAAGCGCCAAAAAAACTCCCAACAACTTTAGAAATCGTTCGTCTTAAGTGTGAATTCACTTCCTGTCATCTGATCAAGATCATCCATAATTTCAAATCTGGCTTGCTGTTCTTGGGGTCCTTGCGGCTGGGATGACCTGATCTCGAGTTCTACGAGTTTTGTAACAAGCGATGCTCCTACATACCCAACCGAATTAGCATAGACCTCCTGCCTTCTCAGCTCAATATCTTCGTCACTTAAACAATCCAAAGTAACCAGGTCGGGGCTAATGACAGTTTTGAAATGTCGGGCTACAGACGAACCGGACTGTCTCACTATGTCAGAGAGATCGTACGCAGTTGGCGGAAGTAGTACGCGCAATGCTCTTAATTGACCAGCAAGGCGCTTAGCGAACTTATCAAACTCACCTCCAGGCGGTAAAGTATGTCTTGCTAAGTCAGTTCCAGTCGTAAGACCCTGTTCTGCAGCGAGCGAGAATGGATGAAGTATCGGCTTATATCCTGTTTGTTCCGGTGGATCATTGTACGCGTTTACTGCACCTCGGACTTCATTACGAAGTGTTATGGGAAACGTAGGCCACACATTGGCATAATAGGTGTAGAGTCCGGAATGGCGGATTTCACTGGCAACGGCTCTGCCAGCTTCACCTATCATACTTCCCAGTCTTGTATATGCATCAGGCGCTATTGGTTGTGGTGAATCGGGGTTGCTTATCATTTGTCTTAAATCGTTTCTAAGTTGTGCTTTAAAGTATTCTGCTAGAAAACCACTCTATTCGCAAGCGCTGGAATGTTTCAAATTAAGAACCGCCCGTTTCCGGGCAGTTTTTTGGAGTCAGGTGCTGTTCATAGTCCTTTACCTCCGCCAAACAGTTTACTTACATACTGAAAACGCTGCACCCAAAAATCTCACATTAACTTATGATATTTTAGGGTGTTTCAAGCTGACTTATGTTCAAAAATAAAAGGGTAGCGAACAGCAGCTTGCAGATATGGGTTTTGAAAGAAGCAGCAACGATTCTGTTGCCAAATAAAAAGCCCGGTTTACCCGGGCTAATTATAATGAGAAGCCTTGCAGGCGTCTCGCTACTGCTACATTTTTATTTCAGCGTCACAGCCAGCTGGGAGACTCAGATTCATTAATGAATCAATAGTCTTGGGAGTTGGATCAAGAACATCGATCAAACGTTTGTGCACGCGCATCTCAAACTGCTCACGACCTTTCTTATAAATATGCGGGCTTTTGATGACCGTATAGACGGTCTTTTTGGTCGGTAATGGAATCGGGCCCGCAATAGTAGCACCTGTGCGCAGTGCGGTGTCGACGATCTGCTTCGCCGACTGATCAATTACCTTATGGTCATAGGCTTTCAGACGAATACGTATACGCTGTTTAGTTGCAGTCTGGGTCTTAGCCGCCGCTTGTTTTTTGGCTTCAGCCATTTATAATGCTCCTCTTATGCCGTAATCTCTTCCGGAATGATGAGTGACCGGACGAGTTCTCGACAACATTAGTTTTGCAAACAAAACTTTAACAGATTTAGAACAAAAAGGAAAGAGCTATGTCTCTGCTCCTCAATAGGCCACTCCTTAACGATTGAAAGTAAAAGAGCCTCGTTTTGAGGCTCTTTTTTGTCAACTCTCACACTAGATTGACGATGATGTCATAGCTATCTATTTACTAATCTTCGTGACAACACCGGCACCGACTGTACGGCCACCTTCACGGATAGCAAACCTTAGACCCTGGTCCATAGCGATAGGGGCAAGCAACTTTACCTTAAAAGTTATCGTGTCGCCTGGCATAACCATTTCTTTGTCGGCTGGCAACTCAACTTCACCGGTTACGTCAGTAGTTCGGAAATAGAACTGCGGCTTGTAGCCTTTAAAGAATGGCGTGTGACGACCGCCCTCTTCTTTGGTCAGGATATATACCTCTGCGTCAAATTCGGTGTGAGGAGTAATAGAACCTGGCTTCGCAAGAACCTGGCCACGTTCAATGTCTTCTCGCTCAATACCGCGCAGCAAGATACCGACATTATCACCTGCCTGACCTTGGTCAAGATTCTTCTTGAACATTTCAACACCCGTAACTACTGACTTGGTAGTGTCCTTTATGCCGACGATTTCAACTTCTTCGTTAACTTTGATGATGCCCTGCTCTACGCGGCCGGTAGCCACAGTACCGCGACCCTTGATTGAGAAAACATCTTCAATAGGCATAAGGAATGGTTTGTCGAGATCTCGTTTTGGCTCTGGGATATAGTCGTCCATAGCTTTAACCAGCTCCATGATTGCATCCTCTGAAGCTCCATCGCCCTCAAGAGCTTTGGCAGCAGATCCCTTAACTATCGGAGCGTTCTCGTCAAATTCATACTTAGCAAGTAATTCGCGGATGTCCATCTCAACCAGCTCAACCAACTCGGGATCAGCTAAGTCCATTTTGTTCATGAACACAAGAATACTTGGGACACCAACCTGTCGGGCGAGCAGAACGTGTTCACGAGTTTGAGGCATGGGACCGTCAGCTGCAGAAACAACCAAAATCGCACCGTCAATCTGCGCAGCACCAGTAATCATGTTCTTAACGTAGTCGGCGTGACCAGGCATATCAACGTGAGCGTAATGGCGTTTTTCGCTTTCATACTCCTGGTGTGAAGTAGCGATTGTGATACCGCGTGCCTTCTCTTCAGGCGCCTTGTCGATTTCATCATACTTGACCGGCTTGTTTACGTCGCTGGGAAGTTTTTTTGCTAATACGTGCGTAATAGCGGCTGTTAACGTCGTCTTACCGTGGTCAACATGACCCATAGTACCGACGTTTACATGGGGCTTGCTTCTGTCAAAGTCTGCCATATCTCAAGTGTCTCCTTACCTTATTCGTTCATTGTTCTGTGCGAGTATGTCATAAGAACCCACACAAATTACCAAGAAATCTTACCTGATGTTAAGAAGTTTGTAAACCCGGTATTACACATTGTTTATAATTACCAGTCAATGTTCCAGGAGGTGCGTGGCTAAAAAGCACCGAAACTATGCTATTACTTTTCATGCTTTGTATCCTTAATAAGCTTGTAATGATACGTGGGATAGCGTGCAGCAAGAGCGAACGGGTTAATCAGACGCTCAACTTTAGGTATTCGCACCATGATACTTTTTTCAAGATCATGCTGCCACTGCTCTGATTTACGCGGCCGGGTGCGTTTAACCTTTTCTCGTATACGTCTAGCCACGATACCGAGTACAGCTGATACCGTCCAGGCTTGAATGCGTTCAGGAGTATTGCTGCTGTCAATCATAACAACCTCACCATGCCCATGAACCGTGGGTGATTTTTTGGTCAATACTCTACCCCACTCATCAACAAAAAAGAACTCAGGATAGGCGCGGCTTTTGAGTGCTACATTAATAATTCGATTTTCAAGCTGTCTTGCCAGCAGCGGGAAACCCTGTCTGCGCAGCCCTTTGGCAATATCGTACGTCTCCTTAGGCCAAGTGGTAAAAGAGCCATGATAGTCCCAGAAAGGCACTAAGTGTGCCCCACTTAGTGCCCGACTGCGGATACCGCCATCAGTCAAAAAATCGCGTCCCATAATTTCACCCACGATAGCAGACACATAAAACCGTCTTTGCTTATCGGGCAGATCATCAAAGAAGCTTGTATCAAGAAGCTCGGCCGGGTTGCTGGTCCTGGTAGTTATTGGACGCAGTTTGCCTTTGTCATCATAGTCAACGCCAAGCGCGAAGTAATTTCGATCATTCAGCCAAAGCAGTTCTATAGTCCTGTCACGTAGGTTTTTAGCCATATCCTTGAAGTGAACAGCCTTGTCGGGTCGTAAATGGGCAGCGGTAACAAGTGCGTCATAAGTAAGGCCTTGTACTTCTATGGAAGCTATAGGAGTATCATGATTTACAATGTGCTTGTTTTCGTGTACATAAAACTCCCTGGAATCTTTCCAAACTTGATTGTCTATGCCACTTAGGCTGCGCTTTTTGTACTCAAGCAGTCCTGAACGAGAATCTTTTAATTTACCCCCTATCCAGTCCAGAGCTTTGTCTAGAACATCATCTAGTACTTGATGGTGGCCGGTTTTTGATACTACTTTTGAACGGAGAATTGAATTGCCGTAAAGCTGCACATAGGTACCCACAAGCCTCACGTAGTGCGGGGTGGAGTCAACAGAACCATAATAGATAAGTGTTTTTTCATCACCACCCCATTTACTCGAAAGCTCTTCAAAAATTTGCTTGGATACTCCCTGTACTTTTCTGCCGTCAACAACAATTGACCGGTACTCGTGTACAATTTTGCCGGGCTCTTCCTCGCGTTTATTCTCGTATGTTTCTCCCTGCAAAGCTGCAAGTGTCAGGATGATGCGCTTTACGAGCTTAGGCCTAAACGTAAGTATATCCTCGGCAACTTCAATAGAGTCACGACCAAATACTGCACCGCGAAACAGCGTATCAGTGCTCGCATAGACGCCCTTGCCGCTTTTGGAAGTGACCTTCCTTAACGCAATAGATGGCGGCAGTATAGGTTGCGGCGTCTTAGCGGTAAATTTTTTCACAATTCTTTTCATAAGCTTCCAAACTAACAAAAGAGTGTAGTCATATCTGTTAGGGCAAGTCAAGACTGGCATGAAATATTAATCAGGTATAATTAGAATGCTAAGGTTAAAGTACTAACTGGGAGAAACCTAACTACCTCATGCGTATAGCTATTGTCAGTGGTCCGCACGTCCCAATACCTCCGATAAAGTATGGCGGAACGGAACAAGTTATACATTATCTGATTAAAGGCCTGGTAGAAGCTGGACATGAGCCGATTTTGCTTGGTCCCGGGGACTCCAGTGTCACTTGCGAGCTGGTTCCGATTGTCGACAAAGCTATAGGTTTTCCACAGACCAGACGCCAGCTTCCAAAATTTGCAAAGCTACAGAAAGAGATTAACAAAGTTACTGCCAGAAAGCTGAAGAGCTTGCAGAAGCGCGTAGACATCATACATTCGCATGGTTTTGATCTCAAAAAATTCAGCGATTTTCCCAACGTAACCACGCTTCACAATAAAACATTAATTGATGACATAAACTACTTGCACGAACGCGAGGATCTTTATTTTGTTTCAATTTCAAAAAACCAACAGGAGGCTCACCCTGAACTGAAATATGTAGGCGTGGTGTATAACGGCGAAGATCCGTTGGATTTTCCTCTCCTAAAGCGACCCAATAATTATTTGTGTTTTCTGGGACGCTTTGACCGGGACAAAAATCCGCATCTTGCAATACAATTGGCTATAAAGCTCAATATGAAGATCAAAGTAGCCGGGAAAATAGATTTCCAAGCTGAGGGATACTTCCAGGAGGAGGTCGCCAAGTACTTTGACCATCCGCTGGTGGAATACATGGGCGAGCTGGAGTTCAAAGATAAGATTAAGCTCTTAAGCCATGCGAAATGCAACCTTCACCCGACAGGGTTTCGTGAACCTTTCGGGTTAACGGTCCTTGAAGCCGCTTATTGCGGCACACCTACGCTTGCTATTGCTCAAGGTTCTATGCCTGAATTGATTAGAGAAGGCAAAACTGGTGTGCTCGTAGAGGATTTCATAGAGGGGTATCACCAAATTAACCAGTGTTTTGCTATGAATCGTGAGTATATAGCTAAACGAGCTCGGCGCTTGTTTAATTACAAAAACATGACCCGTGACTACATAAAAGCTTACCGTAGGGTAATTAACGAATTCGAAAATCGCAAGTAAGATGCTAGCAACTCTAACAGAATCTATTTGCTAGATTTGGCAACTATAGCTTCAGCTACGTTGTTAGGTACATCGGCGTAATGATCGAGCTCCATACTGGAACTGGCGCGGCCCTGCGTGTTACTGCGCAGGTTCGTAGTGTAACCGAACATTTCACCAAGCGGTACGAAAGCAGTGATTTCTTTAATCCCGGCCGTAAGGTCTTCCATGGACTCAATACGCCCACGCTTAGAGTTCAAATCACCAATTACGTCTCCCATAAAGCTTTCTGGTGTTACCACCACCACCTTCATAATCGGCTCAAGCAGCACCGGGCTTGCCTTTTTCATGGCTTCTTTAAATCCAATGGATCCGGCCATCTTAAATGCCATTTCGCTGGAGTCTACGTCATGATAGCTACCATCATATAACTCTGCCTTGACATCAACCACAGGATAGCCTGCAACTACACCGCTGCTCATGGCCTCTTTAATGCCTTCTTCTACCGGCTTGATATATTCGCTAGGGACAACACCGCCCTTGATGCTGTTAATGAATTCAAAACCCTTGCCTTGTTCATTTTGGCTCAGGCGCAGCCAAACGTCACCATACTGGCCACGGCCACCGGACTGCCGAATAAATTTACCTTGCGCCTCCACGCCGTCTTTCCGGATAGTTTCGCGGTATGCAACCTGTGGCGCACCGATATTTGCCTCGACGTTGAACTCACGCTTCATACGGTCGACGATGATTTCAAGGTGCAACTCACCCATACCGGAAATAATTGTTTGTCCTGTCTCGTCATCGACTTTAATCCGGAATGTCGGGTCCTCCTCTGCCAGTCGCTGCATAGCAATAGACATTTTTTCCTGATCTGCTTTTGTTTTAGGTTCAATCGCGATAGATACAGGCGGCTCAGGGAAAGTTATGCTTTCTAGTACTATAGGATTATTAGGGTCTGAAAGAGTGTGTCCGGTAGTTGTGCCTTTAAGCCCAACGATGGCTGCAATGTCACCGGCGGTAACTTCGGTTACATCCTCGCGCTTGTCGGCTTGCATACGTACGATACGGCCAACCCTCTCTTTTTCACCGGTTGAACTGTTTAATATGTATGAACCTGCTTGCACTTTGCCCGAGTACACACGGAAGTACGCCAACTTGCCCACAAACGGGTCAGTAGCAATCTTAAAAGCTAAGCCTGCGAAAGGTTCTAACTCACTCGGCTTGCGTTCAATTTCGTCACCGGTTTTTGGATGAGTACCCCATGTGGATCCACGGTCAACCGGACCCGGTAAGTAATCCGTAACCATGTCGAGAACTTTTTCTACGATGACACCACGGCCATCGCCGCCTGTAACGGCAAAGAAGTTCCCGGATAAAATAGCGCTTCGGATAGCATGCTTAATCTCATCTTCCGACAAGCCGTCCTCACCTACCTCGAAGTACTTTTCGAGCATTTTTTCATCTTCAGCAACAGCGTTTTCGATCAGTAGTGATCGGTATTTCTTAACTTGGTCCAGCATATCGGCCGGGATTTCGCCTTCAACCAGATTTTTGTCCGTAAATTCTTTGTAGGTGTATGCCTTCATTGTTACGAGATCAACCACACCATTGATGGACTGCTCGAAACCTATAGGCAAGTGAATAGGAAAAGCTCGTTTTGAAAGACGATTGTGAATGGAATCAAGCGATTTGTAAAAATCTCCACCCGTTTGGTTAATCTTATTGATAAAGCAAATGCGGGGCACACCATATTTCTGCGCCTGTCGCCACACGGTCTCCGATTGGCTTTCGACACCCATCTTGCCGTCAAATACTACGACGGCACCGTCTAATACGCGTAAACTACGTTCAACCTCGACAGTAAAATCGATGTGTCCAGGCGTGTCAATAATATTGATCTGGTGGTCTTTCCAGTAACAGGTAACAGCAGCAGAAACGATAGTAATACCGCGCTCTCGCTCCTGGGCCATCCAGTCGGTCGTGGTTTCTCCTTCATGAACGGCACCAATTTTGTGCTTTAAACCCGTACGGTACAGAATGCCTTCTGTTGTGGTCGTCTTCCCCGCATCAATATGAGCAATAATGCCAATGTTGCGTAGTTTTCCAATTGCGTATTTCTTCTCTGCCATAGATTTAGAACCTTGCGAAGTGGGCGAATGCCCGGTTAGCTTCTGCCATCTTGTGGGTGTCTTCCTTTTTCTTAACGGCAGTACCCGTGTTGTTGTAGGCATCAATTAGCTCTAGGGCTATACGGTCTTCCATGCTCATACCTTTACGGGCTCTAGCGGCAGCAACGAACCACATCATAGTAAGGTGGTTTTGGCGCTGTCCTTTGACTTCAAAAGGAATTTGATAGTTGGCGCCGCCAACTCGTCTTGATCGCGTCTCCATGGCCGGTCTTACGTTGGCTAAGGCGCTTTCAAATACTTCCAAAGGATTTTGAACCTTGAGCTTCACAGCTGCCTTTTGCATGCCGTTATAGACCAGACGCTCTGCCAACTG
>CBKXXB010000026.1:0-10786 GCA_966685145.1 uncultured bacterium
CATAAAAAAGAATCTGCCTAAACTTCAGTCGAACATTCGATCTTACGACCGAACTGACTTATTTAAAACAATTCAAATGAACTGACGTTGATTTGCACTACATAAGTTTTTAAAGTTCAGTCTTTTTACAGAGACAACCTAACAGAGCCCCACAAAAGACTTTCACTATCTTAGCGTGCACCCTACAGATAGTCAAGACAATTTTTGGCTAAAGTTGTAATGCTTTATACAACGTTTCAGCCGCCGTATTTTTCGCGGAATAACCTTAAGCGGCTTCAGAAACTGTTACGTTCTCTTCGTCTATCGCTTCTTCTTCGTCGGCTTTGTCTACGAGAGCCATGGATACAACGCGGTCGTTGTCGTTCAAGCGCATTATGCGAACACCCTGAGTAGCGCGTCCTAAGGCAGGAATATCTTTGAGGCCCAAGCGTATGGTTTGACCATTCTTGGATATTATAATCACCTCTTGGCTGTCATCTGTAAGGGAGTAGACACCCACTAGACTGCCAGTCTTTTTATTGACGACCGCTGAACGGATACCTACCCCACCGCGTTTATGAGGAGTAAACTGTGCTATTTTGGTTCGTTTGCCATAGCCAAATTCGCTTATGACGAAAATGTTGGAATCTTCTTCCACAACATCCATACCAATTACCTGGTCGCCAGCTCGCAAGCGGATACCACGGACACCACGCGATACACGGCCCATTGGACGTGCATCTCTTTCATGGAAGCGGATGGCCTGGCCTTGCTGCGTTGATATAACGACTTCATTGTCGCCATTGGTCATTCTGATCCACTTTAATTCATCACCCTGGTCCAAGTTGATGGCAATCAGACCTGACTGGCGTACGTTCTGGTACTGCTCAAAAGGCGTTTTCTTTACCACACCGCGAACGGTACACATTAGAAGATTGCCGCCGCTGCTCTGTTTGCTCACATTGATAACAGAGCTGACCGTTTCTTCAGGTTGTAGCTGTAGTAAGTTAACTATGGCAACGCCTTTAGCATTTAAGCCAACAGCAGGTACCTCGTACGTCTTAAGCCTAAAGACTCGTCCTTTGTTAGTAAAGAACAGCAGGAAGTCATGCGTACTGGCATTGACGACGTGCTCAATGACATCTTCTTCGCGGGTTGCCATGCCTCGCTTGCCTTTGCCTCCACGATTTTGGCGTCTGTAGTCGTTTATTGAGCTCCGCTTTATATAGTTGGCCGACGTAAGAGTAACTACAACCTGCTCATCAGGAATCAAGTCTTCGTCACCAAGCTTGCCAAGTTCCTGGGGCACAACCTTGGTGCGACGTTCATCACCAAACTGCTTCCTCATGTCCATCAGTTCAGTCTTTATAATTTTCAAGACTTTTTTCTCGTCTGCCAATATGCCTTCCAGCTCGGTAATCAGCTTTATGAGTTCCGCTAGCTCATCTTCAATTTCTTTGCGTTCTAAGCCTGTAAGCTTCCTTAGCTGCATGGCCAAGATAGCCTGCGACTGGATCTCACTAAGCTTAAACTTAGTCATAAGACCTGCCTTGGCTTCATCGTAACTTTGACTGCCTCGAATAGTCTTGATGACTTCATCTATGTGGTCTAGGGCAATCTTAAGCCCTTCTAGGATATGAGCGCGTTCTTTAGCCTTTCTCAGTTCGAATTCGGTACGTCGGCGTACTACTACCTGGCGATGCTTGATGTACTCTTGCAATATGTCTTGGAGGCCCAATATTCGAGGCTGTATGCCGTCAATAAGCGCCAGCATGTTGTAGTGGAAAGTCAGCTGCAGCGGTGTAAGCTTATACAGCTGGTTTAAAAGCTTCTTAGGATAGGCGTCCTTCTTGAGGTCTATAACGATACGGACAACCCCGCGGGCCGTCTCGTCGCGCAGATCACGAATACCAGTTATTTTCTTTTCCTTATATAGGTCAGCAATTTTCTCTAGCAGTCCCGCCTTGTTAACGCCGTAAGGAACCTCTGAGATAATAATCTGCTGCGTGCCTTTCTTGTTCTCTTCGATTGACGCAACGCCCCTCACAACGACACCACCCTTACCTGTTGCGAGAGCGGTGCGTATAGAATCTTTACCGTAGACTATGCCGCCGGTGGGGAAATCGGGGCCTTTGACATGCTCTAGCAAGTCGTCCAGAGTGGCATCCGGCTTATCTATCAAATGCACAATCGCGTCAATAACTTCGCTGATATTATGCGGCGGAATGTTTGTTGCCATACCGACAGCGATACCAATCTGCCCGTTAAGCAGTAAGTTCGGCAGCTTAGCCGGAAGCACTTCCGGCTCCATTTCCGAGCCATCATAGTTTTCGCGGAACGGGACCGTTTCCTTATCAATATCTTCAAGCAAGGCCTGGCCGGCTTTTGCCATCCTAGCCTCAGTGTAACGTTCGGCAGCGGGCGGATCGCCATCCATTGAACCAAAGTTACCTTGACCATTGACGAGCAGGTAACGAGTAGACCAGTCTTGAGCCAGGCGGACCATGGCATCATAGATAGCCACGTTGCCGTGAGGGTGATATTTACCCATAACATCACCGGTAATACGAGCACTTTTAACAAATTTGGTGCCTGGACGCCATCCATTCTTGTCCATGGCGTACAAAATTCGGCGGTGTACCGGCTTTAGACCATCGCGGACATCAGGTAACGCGCGCGCAACGATAACACTCATAGAATAACGAAGGTAACTGTCCTCCATTACGTCTTCAACGGTTCTCAATTCTACGCTTCGGGAATGATCGCTATCAACCATTTCGCCAGCCTTTTCAAAAGAGTTGCCTGGCTGATTCTCTACGCGAGGCTCGTCTTTTGCCTTATCTAGTGGCGTTTGCTCATTATCCATTTTATACGTCCAAATCTTTCACAAACTTAGCATGCGTCTGAATAAAGTTTTTGCGCAACTCTACTTCTGTACCCATCAACTTATTAAAGATGGCATCGGCTTTTTCAGCGTCTTCCAGGCGCACCTGTATTAGTACACGATTCTCCGGGTTCATAGTTGTTTCCCATAATTGATCGGCATCCATTTCACCAAGACCCTTGTAGCGCTGTACGTCGCTTAGACCGGCTTGCTTTCTCCGGTCATCACTCCCCGTAACTGACGTACCGCGATCTTTACGGTCGCCTATCAGCTTATCTATGATTTGATCGCGCTCGTCATCGCTATAAGCATAGAAGCGCTTGTTGCCTTGCCCTTTTAGCAAGTAAAGAGGCGGTTTTGCAAGGTATAGGTACCCGCCATCAATGATCGCCTGCATGTGCCGGAAAAAGAACGTCAGCAGCAATGTACTGATATGGCTTCCGTCAACATCGGCGTCAGTCATAATGATAATGCGATGATAACGTAGACCGTCCATGCTGAACTGTTCCTCGATACCGACACCCAGAGCCTTGATAAGGGTTACGATTTCGTTATTGGCCAGCATCTTATCCAGCCGTGCCCGTTCGACATTCAACACTTTACCGCGAAGCGGTAAAATAGCTTGGGTTTTGCTGTCGCGACCCGACTTAGCTGATCCGCCGGCAGAGTCACCCTCTACTATGTATAGCTCTGAGTTACTCGGATCCTTTGACGAGCAGTCGGCCAGTTTACCTGGTAATCCGGATCCCTCAAGTGCTCCTTTGCGTATAATATTCTCGCGGGCTGCACGGGCAGCTTTGCGAGCACGGGCAGCTAAGAGAGCTTTGCCGACAATCTTTCTAGCGACTGCCGGATGCTCTTCGAGATAGTAAGTGAAGTACTCATTCATTACCTGGGTAACATAACCTTGTACCTCAGGATTACCCAACTTGTTTTTGGTTTGTCCTTCGAACTGCGGGTCAGGCAGCTTGACTAGTATGACGGCAGTTAAGCCTTCGCGGGTGTCTTCACCGGTCAAGTTTTCTTCTTTTTCCTTAAGCAGGCCGTTTTTGCGGGCGTAGTCATTCACTACACGAGTGAGAGCCGTGCGAAAACCAGTAAGATGGGTACCGCCGTCCGGGTTAAATACGTTGTTAGCAAACGCTTTTATGGTCTCTGTAAACGTATCAGCGTATTGTAAGGCCACTTCTATCTGGCCATCCCCCACTTGTTTGTCTACATAGAATACATCATCATCTATGACGTCCTTGCCAAGATTCAAGTGTTTTACGTATGACTGAATTCCCCCTTCAAAATAAAAGCCGTAACTTGCTCCTGTTCGCTCATCTATAACGTGGGTTCTGAGACCTTTGGTGAGATAGGCCTGATGGCGCAGATAATCAACTACCCATTCATAGTCAATCTCAACGGATTCCTTGAAAATGTCCGAATCAGGGTAAAAGGTTATTATGGTGCCGCTGTCATCCGTCTTATCGCCCTTTTTAATGTCGGATAAAGGTACGCCGCGCTCGTACTCTTGAGTATAAATGTAGCCGTCTTTATGAATCTCGGCCACGAGTCGAGTAGAAAGTGCATTTACTACACTCACGCCTACGCCATGAAGACCGCTGGAAACTTTGTATCCGCCCCCGCCAAACTTACCGCCGGCGTGCAGAACAGTTAAAACCGTCTCTAGGGCGCTCTTGCCCGTTTTGGCCATTTTGTCGACAGGAATACCGCGGCCGTTGTCTCTCACAGACACGCCGCCATCTGCCATAAGCGTTACCCATAAATCCGTTGCGTGGCCTGCAATGGCTTCATCGACAGAGTTGTCTGCTATTTCCTTAACAAGGTGATGAAGGCCGTCTTTGCCGGTACCTCCTATATACATACCTGGTCGCTTACGGACCGGCTCCAAACCTTCCAGCACTTGAATCTGTGCTGAATCATAGTTTTTTTGTTTAGCCACTTCTAAAAACCCTCTTAGACATTGTTCACCCTTGGTCACTATTATAGAGGATATACCAGTAAATAACAACCGGCCAACCCTTGTTTGAACACGCGGTTTTATGCTTCAATAAACAGTAGCATTATTAAAAGATTGAATAAAAATGTTTAAGAAATTACTGGGGAACCTGCCGTTTAACCCGAGCTTGATGGGTCAGGTAGCCTTCTACGCCAAGCGGCTACATCAGGAAGAAAAGATCAGGCGACTCGGCGTGATTATGGTTGCTTTGTCTATATTTATCCAGATGTTTGCAGTGGTATCACCGCCGGAGCCGACTCTAGCTAATTCAAATAATGATATGATTGATGGCGGTTTCCACTCTCGTGAAGAAGCAGCTACACACTGCACCGGTAATACGGACGGGTTCCAGGTAGAACTCGCTTACTTTGGTATCGCCTGCGAAGATGTTGCAGTAGCATCCACCGTAACACTGCGCTCAAACGATTACGATCGGCAACTTTTCTCAATGGGTGAGTTGTACTACAACAAAGCGGGCCAGACACCCGTGAGTATTGACGGTAATACCTATTGGCTACGCTATCTATGGAGCTGGGATGAAGGAACGGAGTCTATCTACCAGGCTCTTTCCGGTACTACGAGGTACGGTCTGAAATTCTTTATTCTTTACGATTGCGGCAATCTTGTATTCATAGGAGTACCCGCTCCGCCCGAAAAGTGTCCTTATAATCCCGCAATACTGGCGAGCAATCCTAAGTGTTTCGAACCTTGTCCCGTATCAAATAAACAGCACTTGCCCAAGACTTCACCTGAGTGTTTTGAGCCATGCCCTTACAACACGTCAATACCGGCAAACAGCAATCAGTGTTTTGAGCCTTGTCCGGTTAGTGACAAACAAACCGTTCCCAGGCTTTCACCTGAGTGTTTTGAGCCATGCCCTTACAACACGTCAATACCGGCAAACAGCCCTTCCTGTAAACCCTGTGAAGAAGCTCAGACAAGAGAAGACAAAACCGCCTGCCTGGAATTTAAGAAAGTCGCAAGCAACCATACTCAGAACATCAGTAACGCGAACGGCACCACCGCTAAGCCCGGCGATACTATCGTTTACACTCTCACAACCAGAAACCGGGGTAAGGATAGGATATCGCAGCACATCATTAAGGAGAATGTAAGCGATGTTTTGGACTATTCAGATATTACAGACTTAAATGGCGGCAAACTCGATAGTCAACAGCAGGTAGTATGGCCCGCTCTGGACATTAGTCCGAATGAAACTGTTACTAAAACCATAACTGTAAAAGTTAAAGATCCGCTGCCCCAAACTCCCGTATCATCATCGGATCCCGGACATTTTGACCTGACCATGACAAACTTCTACGGCAATTCGGTAGAGATAAAGCTACCCCCAAGCATTATTAAGACCACTGAAATGGTTACGCGCCGGCTTCCTAATACAGGGCCAGGGTCTACGATAGCGGTAAGTGTAAGTTTGGCAGTTATTGTGTCCTATTTCTTTGCGCGCAATCGGTTAATTGTCAAAGAAATTGATTTGGTACGCAGCGAGTACGCTAGCAACGGGAGCTACTAATGACCGAAAAACTAAATTCCCCAGTATCCGAAAAAGAAGCGCTGCCTACGCCTATGTTAGAGATGGCAAAAAGTCCCGAGCATCCGGATACTGATGTCGCAGCTCTTGAGTCGGCTAAAAACAATCTGGAGAACATACGGGCTCAAGTGGAAAAAAGCTCACTGCTAATTAATGAAACATCAGTTGGCGAGCGACCTTCACATAACGAAGCGCCAATGGGCCTTCATCGAGAGCTTAAACAAAATGCCTACGAGCAGACGCTAAAGCGCATCCAGGACCAGCTACGAGCCCCAGAAAAGGCTTTTAGCCGTTTTATTCACCAGAAGTCTGTAGAAAAGATCAGCAATGCCGGCGCCCAAACTATTGCGCGACCATCGGGTATTTTAGGAGGCGGTATTCTTAGTCTGGCGGGCAGTGCGCTTTTACTCTATGCGACAAAGCGGTACGGTTTTGAATATAACTATTTTGTATTTCTGATTCTCTTCGCTGGTGGGTTCGCGATTGGACTAATAATAGAAGGCTTACTTAGTCTAAAGCGGCGCGAAAACTAGGCTAGACCTCACCTGCTTTACTGTGCAGATTGCCCTCTTTATCTATATATATAGTATCTTCTTGTTCCTCATCTTCTGAAACAGCATCACCGGCATCACGGGCTATTTTGATCTCGCCATGAGAAGACTTAGCATTAGCCTGGCTATTATTTAAAGTTTGCTTCAACTCCTTCGCTATAGTAGAGATTTCTTCCTTTTCTAGCTCATCACTAGATATGTTTTGCTTGGTAGGTTGTTCTTCTGAAGCCGGATTATTTTGCTGGTCTTGAACAGGAGTTGCGGGCGTTAACGGCGCGGCAAGACCCGTACTTTGAGGTTGCGTTGCTGATGTCGGCGCGAATGCTCCAGGCACATTACTGCTGTTAGTCGCTCTAGCAGGACCAATTGTCGGCGGGGCCGAACCTTTTCTTTTTGTCAGCCATTCATCTAAGAACGAAGAGCCGGAATTTTTTGGCGCAGCAGCGAAAGAACCGGAGCCAGGTACTGAGCCATACGGTGAGGGCGTACCCAATGCGGGACGATTAGCGCCTCCGCCAAACGAGCTACCGAATGCGGGCTTAGGATCTTCTTTGGTAGCAAGCCTAGTAAAGATTTCAGCCTCAACTTTTGCTTTCGGTTTTCCGTATTTAGCAGCCGAAAGCTGCTTTAGGGCCTGTGCTAATTGAGGGTTGGGTGAACCTAAAGGCGGTAATGTGATCATACTGAAAGATTGCGTAGGAACGCCGCCAACCAAGGTCCGGGTAATAGTATTAAAGTTAGGCACACGTAGCAGGTCTTCCGGCTCGAATGAGGGCTGGAAGTACTTAGACAGCACTTCCACATCATTCTGGCCTACACGAAACGCTACAATCGTACCCATGTTGCCGAAAACAGCGTCGCGGATTTCTTCACTCAACTGAGTCGTAAACTGGTTTGCCACAACAAGGTTTAGGTGGTACTTTCGCGCTTCGGACATGATCGTAGCAAATGAATCTGTAGAGAAGTTCTGGAACTCATCCACGTACAGACAAAAGTCCTGACGTTCGCTTTCCGGTACGTTCGCCCTACTCATAGCCGCCGCCTGGAACTTCATGACAAAGATCATTCCAAGAAGCTTGGAGTTGAGCTCGCCGGTACGCCCCTTGCTCAGGTTAACTAGGAGCACTTTCTTGTTGTCCATTATTTCGCGCAAGTTGAAAGAGCTTTTCACCTGTCCGATGATATTGCGCATCATCTCGTTACTTAAGAAGGCGCCGAACTTACTAACGAACCAACCGAGAACCTCACTTTTATGATAGTCACTCGTTTGGGCCATTTCCTTATTCCAAAAATCAAGCACTGTCTGGTCTTTTACATGCTGCAACTTTTGCTTGGCGTACTTGTTGTCCGTAAAGACTTTGGGGATATCAATAAAGGTCGAGCCTTCCGGATCACTCATAAGCGTCAAAGCGGCATTGCGGAACCAGTGCTCATAACGTGGCCCGATAATACCCTGACGCTGAGGGTCGTAAAGCTTGTAAAGCATATTAATGGCTTCCTGAATAAGAAAGTCTTTCTGCTCAGGTGTGTGGAATTCAAACAGATTAAGCCCCATCGGATAATCCATATCTGCCGGCGAGAAGTAAATGACATCCTCAGTACGTTCCCTGGGCACCATAGAAAGTAGTTTCTCGGCAGTATCACCGTGGGGGTCTATAAAAGCAAACCCCTCTCCATTTAGCATATCCTGCAGAGCTAGATTCTCCAGAAAGGTCGACTTACCGGTACCTGTCTGACCAACAACGTACATATGTCTCTGTCTGTCGTGAAGCGCGATTCTGATAGCTTTCTTGGCGCCACGGAAGATGTTGTAGCCTAGCAAAAGCCCCTCGTCTGATATGTTGCGCGGACCGTCTACTTGCTTTGATGACTGGCGTTCAAGTTGAGACGTAGGAATATTCTTCTGATCAGGGAAATGAAATAGTGTAGCCAGCTCAACTGAGTTCAGGATGCTTCTGTTGATCTCGGGCGGGAAAAAACGCAGTATATATGCCGTTACGAATCGCTCAATATCTTTTGCCGGAGCATACTTAAACCCGTTTTTGCCGGGAGCATCAAAGAGCGCGAACGTCGCCACTACATTATTGAGTATGGCCTGAGCCCGTTGAGATATGTTTGATGAGGCCACGACTCTTATAAGCACCTCGTAACCCGGGTGCCTGGTTTTATCTTCAATAGAATCCAAAACGGCCTGATCCAGTCCGGAAAGATCTGATTTGCCGTCACCGCCACCGCCGCTCTTATCGTCAGGCGGCTTTACGAAAGCCGTGAAAAGCTGCCGCATCCACCAGAAGGACTTTTCAAAGCCCTTTTTGCTCTCTTTGCCTTTTCTTTTCTTCGCAGCAATGTCCGACGCTATCTTACGCCACTCTTGATTGGCAGGACGAAGCAATATTTGTATGCCAAGGCCATCATCCTTTTCGAGAGTAGACAAGGCATTGAGAAGAGATTGCATGGCATCCCGTTTAAGGTCCTGGTAGGTAGATATGGGGTAGGCATAGTGCTCTTTGAGGGTTAATTCGCCGCCTACTGTACCGCTAATTTTGCCAACAGGGCTGAATATATTGTGTTCAGCGACCTCTTCAAGCCTTGCTGACGGATATGCGCTAACTATCGCCTGGGTGACGATTTCGACCAAAGAAACAGGCACTGCAGTATAAAAGTGCACAAAGCCTTTGCTGCCGACAATCTCGAACGTGAAATGTCGCTGGCCGTAAAACCGGCTCTTTAGACCTTTCTGGAGCGTCCCCGCGATAATGTTATAAAGAACTTGAGCCTTTGATATATTCTCGTCCACTACATCGCGCACATCTCTTGATCCCACTTCC
This sequence comes from uncultured bacterium, assembly GCA_966685145.1. Classification (GTDB taxonomy): domain Bacteria; phylum Patescibacteriota; class Saccharimonadia; order Saccharimonadales; family OFTM59; genus CBKXXB01. The sequence continues at coordinate 9,797 of CBKXXB010000026.1, forward strand.
GTATCGTCACTTGATGGGGGCAAATGGATGAGAAGCGGCACCATTTTTAGCCCTCGTTCAAAATTCTTCTGTTCTCGGAAGATCTTTCGCACTTGGAAAAAGGCTATAGGCGACCCTATGCCTACAATAATAAGAAACGTAAAGAGTATAAAAAGAAAGGTTGCCATTATAGTTAACTGTCTTCGGCCAGTTTGATGTCCTTGTTATAGCGCTTCTTTAAGTAATCAGCTTTAACTTTGTTCATTTCTTTATTTTGGGCGTGAGGATCAATTCTCGTTCTCTCTACTATTTCTTTAGCTATTTTTATCCACTCACGTTCGATAAGATCAACGTCATCAGCAATAGCCGGTAAGTCCTGCATGAATGGCATAGTGAAGCCAGACGGCTGAACAGCCGCTGAACTGCCGTTGCCGTTTACCTGAGAGGGATGCGTAGACATAGGTGCCTGAGGCGCACCAGCACCTACGGTAGCTGTTTCCAAATCTCTAGTTTGCGCCACCTCATTCAGGTTGCGCACACTAGCCGGCTCATAAGTAGACGAGACCTCGGATTGGGGCCTAGGCAAGTCCATTGAGGGCTCAGACTCAGCATGATACTCGTTCATCTCTGTAATTATAACAAATTTGCCACTGTTGTTACTAGACCAGAAAATCTGTTTTGCGGAAATAAAACAACAGAAGCGCTATTAAACCAACCGTTATGAGTAAATCCCTAGATGTAAGCTGACTTATAGACTGCAATACCAGCAAAAGCACAGGCAGGGCGGCAAGCGTCGCACTCAACCCCCTTCTTGCATGCTTGCTCAGGTTTGATACGAAGCGATCTAGGATCAGTTGCATAAATAGGTACAAGGAGAGGAAAAGTAAAATAAACGGTCCCAGAAGCAGCAGCAGAGGCAAACTATTGGGATTAGTACCGAATAAAAGACCAATCATGAATACAAAAATAATGATCGCCAGTACAAAGCGTTTTCGTGAAGGTTTCATGGTC
>CBKXXB010000027.1:0-9250 GCA_966685145.1 uncultured bacterium
AAGTGAAAAAAGAAGAGGATAAAAAAGAACCCGAAAAAAAAGAGGAAGAGCCAAAAAACGAGGAGAACAGCACCGATAATGATCCGGAAGAAGCTGGAGGCAGAGGTGCCGGAGGGGTGGAACCAGACGAGGAGGATGCGGATGAGGAGCCGGAGAACAATGAAAGTACAGATCCGGTATCGCCAAATAACTGAGCACCTTTTAAGCAAGAGTGAAAATAAGTGGCTTCTTAGTGTTAATTATTTTAGCTGATAAAGTATCCGGCTAGTGCTACCGTAAGTCAGCGATAATCCAAAGAGCGCCCAAGCACAGACCTAAACAAATTTGGGAACAGATTGCGCAATTCTAAAACCATCAAAGCGTTAGCGACAGAAGTTCAGGAATACATACAACATCATTACTCCTTAACCTAGTTGCGATAATGTTCACAATGGCTCTTCACGAAAAAGCTCCACACAAGGTAGAACCACTTTGCAGGGTACACTAGAAAAATACCAAAGTTGAGTGGTGGTACAGCAAAGCCGTGTACAGAGCGCATGTATGCATGACTTTACCAATAACGGCACTCTCCACTCGCGCCAGTGAGAAATTTAGCAGTAACAATAGAGTCCTGTGGTTACCCTGATGTTAGGAGGACATGTGATATGGCAGAACTTACAAGAGAGATAGTGCACGACAGAAGAGGTGCGAGCAGCGTAATTGCATGGTTGGCGTTAATACTTGCTATTGCAGCGCTGGCACTAGCATGGCTCGCCTATAATCGTAGTGGCCTAGATTTGGAAAACCGCATTCAGAGCCAGGTTAATGAATCACTTAATGAAGCCCAGCAGGAAACTCAAGAAGCTCAAAACGACATACAAGAGGAAGTGGACCGCAATACTACTAACGATAACAACCCACAAACCAACGATCTACAGTAATTAAATAGACTATAGGTCCGAATTAACGAACGGGCACAGTTGGTTTAGGTAGTTTTTAAAGGTAGATTCAACTTGTTAATTATCTAACTGATGGTTGGTATTAACATCTCTACTATAAAAGTACTTAATAACCGAAAGGGCAGAATAAATGTCTGGCTTAAAGCAAGTAGGAACGTTGCAGATTGACCAGGACCTACCGTATCAGCAAAAATTCTGGGTTATACAGCTCGCCGGGTGGATTGTCTTCTTGATGTTACTTCTTGCAGCTGCTTTAGGACTGGCCGGTGGTGCCGGGCCGCTCAATCAGTCATCTGTTGATAACGGTCAAATTGAAGTTAAATATCAACCATTCGCAAGAAGGGTTGCCCCTACGGACATAGACGTTACCTTAAAGAGCTTGGCCGGTAGCACGGCGCAGCTAATGGTCCAACGTGATTTTCTGAATGAGTACCAGATTCAGAAAATCACACCTGAACCTAGTAGTGTAAAGGCCGGGGATGACATGCTGATCTACGAGTTCGGTGTGCCGGAAGGAGCTACGAGCCTGGGCGTAAGCTTCGCGCTTGAGCCCGATGCCAAAACCATAGGCAGTACCAGCGGAGGCATAGGTCAAACCCGCGAAGCGCTAATATTAATTAGACAGTTTGTTTACCCTTAATGGACGCCATAATAAGAGCCTTATTCATATATGTTTTTCTGCTGATAGTAGTCAGGTTGTCCGGGAAAAGAACAATGTCAGAGATGACCCCGTTCGACTTCGTGCTCCTGCTTATTATAGGTGAGGCAACGCAGCAGGCTCTGCTTAGTGATGACTATTCGCTAATAAATGCTGCGATAGTCATCCTAACACTCATAAGTGCCGATATACTTATGTCAATCCTTAAGCAGCGATCACCGAAAGTCGGCCTTTGGACGGACGGGACGCCGCTTGTTATCTTCAGGAATGGACAACCAATAAAGGAGCGCATGAACAAAGAGAGGATTGATGAATCGGATATTCTCGAAGCCGCCCGAAAAGTACATGGTTTAGAAAGTCTGGACCAAATTGAGTACGCAATTTTAGAAAAAAGTGGGAACATATCGGTCGTGCCTAAGTTAATAAGCTATAGCAATGTCGCTACTAAAAGAAAAAAATCCTCAACAGCGAAAAAATAATCCATGCTACCATAGCTAATGGTCTTGCCGCCTATGCTTGCAACTTATACATACATTGGTAGATAATCGCTATAGCTATGGAAATCGCACCCCCAGAATTTAATCCAGTTGAGATGACGATGTATGGCCTGGACCCCGCCAGTGAAAAGGACCGTCAAGAGTGGATTGATACTGCACCGTCAAGTTCAGAAGGTCCATCTCAGGATTATTCGGACGATGTTTTTGAATTCGGCAGCAACCAATCGAACGAGACTTAACTCCTAAAACTCCTGCATGTCTTCAGAACATTAGCACTCTTGACATGAGAGTGCTAATTTGCTATATAAAAATTGGTGGTTGTCTACGAGAGACAATCACTCCGCAAAACGTTGCGGTACTTGAATTAATAAATGACCGTCGACTCCGCTTGGTGCTTCTCTAGGGCAAGCCAACCGGAGTTGGGAGACGCACTAATGGCCGAAGTACCCATGGCTGCGTCACTCCTGCTTGGCACACCTTGAGATACCGGCGGAAGTACGGAGAAAGGAGATGAGTTATGTTAGGACTTGTTCGTCGAAGCCCAACCCTCGGCCTTTCGACTTTAAGCGATTTCGATAGGCTCCTTGATGACTTCTTTAGTCCTTTCTCATTATCGAGCACAAGCCTGAGCTTGCCATTGGTCGACATTTATAGCGAAGATGACCGAAACATGATTGTAGAAATGCAAGCACCTGGCTTTGACCGGGAAGACATTGAAATCAGTGTCAACAACGGTACGCTTGAAATTCGTGGTCAACGAACCGAGAAAGAAGAGCACAAGGACAAAAAGCGCAAGTGGATGGTCCGGGAAAGCAGTTCAAGCTTTGCTCGTCGGGTTGCACTTCCTGAAGGCGCCGACAGCGAGAAAATCGCTGCAGAACTGAACAGAGGCGTACTTAGGGTTACGATACCTGTGGAGAGAGCTGAGGCTAAACGGATCGAGATTGCTGCCCCGAAAAGCAAGGGCAGGGCCAAGCTTGCTTCACTTACCCAAACTAAGCCGGAAGCTAAGTAGGTTCCTGGCGACTCGGCATTGGCCATAGCGCCAGTGCCGAGCCAATTAAGGGGTAATCATGCTTGTGATTTATCTAATAGTCGCGAGAATTCATGCATACTAGACTTATAATTGCCAAATTAATGAAGGGAGGCAAGAATGGCGAAAGATAATCGTGGATTTGCATCAATGGACGAGCAAAAGCGAAGAGAGATTGCAAGCCGCGGCGGTCAGTCTCAGGGTAAGGAGAACAATCCTGCCAACTTTGCAAATGACCGAAAGAAAGCTAGTGAAGCAGGGAAGAAGGGCGGTTCTCGCTAAATCCTTCCCTACATTCCCCTTAACCTTAACAGAGGAGGCCACCCCGGCCTCCTCTTTCTTACTTATTTGGTTCCCGGCTTAGTGAACTTGCCTTGCAGTTTGGAGTATAGATTAGCGATATCAAAACGGTACTCATACAAGCCGTATGCAAACGCAAGCAGGGTCAGTGATATCAAAATGCCAGGATGAAGAGGTGCCGGACCGCTTACGGGGAAAGAAGCGGTGCCCGATACTCCCCCGGTAGTTTTACGGCAGCGATTGGTGTCGGGATTGCGTTCGTAACCTGTCTGACAAGGCACAAGCGAACTACTAGACGCAGCCTTGACTTGGCGGCAACGGTTGGTTTCCGGGTTTCGTTCATATCCCGTACGACACGGTGTCAAACTAGAAGTGGTGACGGATGTTTTTCGGCATCGGTTAGTAACCGGGTTCCGTAATTCGCCTGGACCGCAAGGCAATAACGTGGCAGCTGCCAGAACAATGTTTCGGCAACGGTTAGTATCAGGATTACGTTCCTTACCGGGCGGGCAAGGTTCAAGTCCTGCTTTAGTCTTCTCCTCCATTGACGGAACCGGTGGTGTAGGTATGTTGGCACTGCCCGGAGTTGGTGCCTTGGTGATCTTCCAATCCTCATCTAATAAAGCCCAGGCTTCATCATCACCAAGCTTGGGATATTCAACTGTAGTCTCAGTGGAAGAGGTGATCAGAGTAACGCCCCCGCCGTTATTTAGGAGTTTGTCAGATAGGTAAACAGCATAATAGCCACCGGGTTCAATTACTCTTTCATCTAGTGCGTAGTCGGTTAACTTGTCGGTTTTTAGTTCACAACCGTTTAGCGAAACCGGCGCGGTACCGCCATTATAGAGTTCGATATATTCTCCGCCAAGCTTGTCGTCACCCTTCGGGTTAGCCATGATTTCGTTTATAAAGAGCGCGGTGTTACTGCAAAGTGGCTCCGCTTCTTCTACTGCCGGTGTTTCATCAGGCAGCGTTTCGTTCATAGGCGGTTCTTCATCGCCCGGCAGTTCTGGCGGAAGCGGCAGAGGGTTAGATTCACCTGGAGTGGGCGCTTCTTTTTGCCAGGTATCTCCTACGAGTGACCAGGAATGCTGTTCATCAAGGCTCGGATACGTCACTTCAATACTTGATGTGATACCGCTTTCATCGGAAGGAGCTTCCAGAATAATAGTTCCACCACTGTTTAGCAGTGCAAAACTAGGGTCGACCGCAAGGTAGCTTTCGGGCTCAATGATGTACCCGGTAAGTTCATACAAAAAACTCGTACTCTTTCGCTGCAGAGCATACCCGGACAGGTCAACTTCATCACTCGTAGTATTGTAGAGCTCTATAAACTCACCATTCTCTGGTGATCCCGGCGCATCGGCGTATATTTCAGTAATAATAATATCAGGTGTGTCTTGTGCTGTGTCAGCATAAATTTTAGCCGGAGAAACCGGCAAAAAAGTTATAAAGGAATAGATAATAAGCAATAGTTTACGGAGCATATTCTGATAATACTGCTCATGTTTAAATGCCGCAAATACTTAACAAGTAAAACTTTATTGTAAGTATCTGGAATTGTTGTAAATGCTACTGTTATTACGCTTAAGTTTACTAATTTCCCATCTGTACTTCGCATAACTACTGCCGGTAGATAGAGTCTGCACTACCATTACGGCACCAAGTGCAAGGCCGATAATGCCTATACCTCTTCCATCCTCCCTGTTGCGCTGAGAAAGATAGCCGAACCATAACCCGCCAAATGCCAAAAGGCCCGTAGACAACAGACCTATTAAGTATGCTATCTCTCCACCGTTATATGCGGATAGTACCGCCGGTTTGCCTATCAAAATAAAACCAACTGTTAGCAATACCGAACCGGCGCCACCGATGAACGCAAATAAATCGTTGCGCATACTTGGTCTAGTGTTGGTTAAGGAGCTGTTAAGTGTATTAAACGAAGTCGGTGCGCCACTTTGGCTGGCTGGCGGCGGGCTGACCGGATTAACATGCTCGGCAGGCATAGGGTAGATACTTGCTATATTAACGCGCGCATGCTCTAGGGCCGGCTGTTCTGTATTCGAATCACTTGGCTTAAGCCCTTCAGTAGTTTGAGGGGGAATAACGGACGGCTGCTCTGGCGGCATAATGGTTATCCTTTTAGCGTATGATAGCATTCAAAGTCTCAAAGGTAAAACTGTTACAATAGGCCAGATGAAATTACTGAATGGTAAGGAACTGACTGGGTATAGGCGGCTGCGCCTAATAAGACAAACCTGCGGTTTTTCTCATGGCGCCGGACCCGGGCTGAATCCAGGCTTCGGGCTGCTCTTTTCCCTTACGTCAACAGAAAGTGATTCTATATGAGATTGTTAAACGGAAAAGAGCTGGCTGGTTTTATTAAAGAGCGTCAAGCCCACGAAGTGCGTAGTCTGAGACAGGCGCACGGTATAACGCCCAGGCTAGCTATTGTGCAGTGCAAGGATGACCCGGTTATAAATACGTATGTTCGTCTCAAGAAGAGCTATGGAGGCGATATCATGGCGGAAGTTGATATTCATTTTGTTGCCCAAGCTGACATACCAAGTCTGCTTATTAAGCTAAATAATGACGAAGTAGTTCACGGTGTTATTGTGCAGCTGCCTCTTGAGAACGCACAGGAGACTGAGAAAATAGTGAACCTGGTTTCGTCCGATAAAGATGTAGATGCTTTAGGTCGAGATGCGAACTTTGATCCGGCAACGCCGATGGCAATTTTGTGGCTGCTAAGCGGGTACAATGTTGATTTGACAGGCAAGCATATTTTGCTTATCGGGCGCGGCAAGCTTGTTGGGGCACCGCTTGAGAAAATGCTGTTGGACTCCGGCTATGACGTCGAAGTCGTTGACCGGGAGGCAAAAGATTTATCCGCCCACACCAGAGATGCTGACGTTATCATTACTGCTACCGGCAGTCCAGCCATTTTATACCCGGATATGATCAAGCACGGGGCTGTAGTGGTTGACGCCGGTGTTGCCAGTGAATCCGGCAAGACGGTAGGTGACTTGCATGATAGCGTATACGAAAGAGATGATCTGACAGTTACGCCGGTAAAGGGCGGAGTAGGTCCGTTGACGGTTTGTGCATTGTTCGAGAATGTGCTTCGTGCCGCTCGTCGCCGTGTCGAAAATTAGGGATTGTAATCTTCAATTGATTGCTTAAACAGTCTCAAAGCTTCATTCGGCATACTGTGCGTCCCTATGGTCTGATAATCATAAGCTCCAGGCAGTTCAAACTGGTACTCGCTTAGCTCTGAATACTTGTTTTGAGCTAAACGCATGGCAGCGCGGCTTTCTTTTATCTCGCCGACACACTCGAAAGGCTTATCTCCCTCTATCCCAAGCAGCTGCCTATAGGTCGGTTTAAGACTCGGGTCAAGCAACAGGTTCTTTTCTCCAAAGAGAGCCTCAAGCTTCTCGCGCGGCAGAAAAGGGGTCAGTACTAAAAATGTAAAGGCACATTTCGGGCAAACGCCGCACCATGACATGCGGTTGCTGGTATGTACATAAGCTCTGTTGCATGAACTGAATACGTCTTTGTATTTATCAAACGCAACTCTGGCAAACAGGTCGGCGATTTTTAGCTCGCTTAGAGGTCGCAGAAAAGAATAATACCTGATACTATCACCGAAATTGTGATGTAAATAAGCCTGAAAGTCTGTCTCGAACTCCAGCGACTTTGAGTATTGGTGATTAATATCTACACCCCTGTAATGCAGCGTAGGTTCACTAGCCGACTGTTCGTTGGACACAATCACATCGTGCTTGCCTGTGAGAATCGCAACTATAACTCCAACACTGGCAAAGATTGCAGAAATGGGGACATGACCGTTATAAGCACCTTGCTTAGCTAGAGTTCCAAGCTGGGGATCCCATTCACGTTCTACCCAGGTATGGGGCAGACTGATACGTTCAATTAGAGGCGTTAGTTGCGGCCGATGATTAAGGCTCCATGTGGTTATCGGGGCATTCTGTCTACGCAGCAGCTCTACTGTAGTTAAGGAATCTTTACCTCCGCCGATGCCTACCAGCATCCCTTCCCCATTATTACTTAACGTGTTAAGTGAGTTTTCCCTAGTAATTGGGAATCGTACGGGAGTAGCAGGATCCAGATGGTTAACATACCAGAACTCCCCTAGCCCTCTCTGGTACGTTTTACTTAGAAACTCTGCTAAGTTGGCGTCAGTTTCTCCGCTGCGAATGATGATTTCAGAAGGCAGGTAAGTTTTGTAGTAAGACACTCCCGCCAGAAAAAAGAGTAGCTGAAGTGCTCTGTCTAATGCCATGGTGTCATATTGGACAAACTCAAAATCGAAACGATAGGTTTCCGTAAATTGCATTGCATCGTCAATGCCGTAGCGAAGCTTCAGGATACCTGATTCTTTATTAAAGTCGTACGACTGAAATGTAAACACCCGGTACTTGCTCATAGGGCATTGACGCAGTCCTTGTACTGCTGTCCTCGGTCTTCAAAGTTTTTGAACATGTCAAAGCTGGGAAACCCGGGGGAAAATACTACAGAGTCGCCCTGTTCGGCGCAGTCACGTGCATGCTCCACTATTTCGCAAATTCCTGTGGTTTTTAGAAGGTCATAGTTTCTAAAAGCGTGCGCTTCCAGGGCTTGCTCTATCCTGCGGGCACTTGTTCCGATAATTACGACTCGCCGCAGCTCCGTTTGGTGTGCAGCAATGCAGCGCGCCAGCTCCGTCAGGTCAAGCCCGCGATCATGGCCGCCAATTATTAGGACCTTTTGCCCCTCGATCGCATCAATAGCCGCCTCCGTAGCTGCCGGGGCAGATGCGAACGAGTCGTTGAAGTAATGCACACCCTCTACCTCTCGCACTAGTTCGAGCCTATGAGGCAACCCGGCAAATCCACTTATAGCTTTATAGAGCGCCTCGGCGTTTTGCTCAATCTGCCAGGCGGCCGTGATGGCGGCACAGATATTTTGCCAGTTGTGCTTGCCGCGCAGCCTTACATCACTTGTCCGGCAAATTTCTTGGCCATCAATCATAAATCTGCCTTTTGCGGTCACTACAGCACCCGGTTTTGCCATATAAGGAAGTATCAAGCCCGGGCTGACTTGCGCGATTGAACGCGAATAATTGTTATCGGCGTAGTAGATGCTTAAACCACCTTCAGCTTGGCGCTTAAAGAGCTGACGCTTCGCCTCAATGTATTCATCAACGCCGCTATGCCAGTCTTGATGTTCCGGTTCTACCATTAAGCAAATGGCGATATGAGGCGAATATTTAAGGTCAATCAGCTGGAAGTTAGCCAGCTCCAAAACAACCCAGTCGTCAGGTTTTATATCTTCTTTTAGCATAGTAAGTGGCGGTACGCCTATATTGCCGCCCAAATGTACTCGTTTGCCCATTGCTTCAAGCATGCGCGCGATGAGGGTGCTGGTAGTACCTTTTCCTTTGGTACCCGTCACTCCGATAACGTTCTTGGTGGGGCATACACGGAAAAACTCATTGGTTACGGTAGTAACTTTGTCCAGGATAGCGGGCGTCTCTGGGTTAGCCTCTATTATCTCGCGTGGGTGCAAAGCGGGCGTTCGCACTAGTAGGTTATAAGAACCCAAGTCCTTTAAGTAATCTTTGCCAAGTTGCTTCTTGACACCTTTAGGTACCTGAATTGACTTGTTCAGGTCGCAAATTGTCAGTTCATTGTCGTCTTTGTTCCAGTACTCGTAGGCAGCTTGACCCTGGCCGGCATAACCCAAAATTGCAATCTTCATACTTGTATTATAGATAACTTACCGAAAAGCAGTAGCTGCTCATTTACCAGGCCTTGCGTTG
>CBKXXB010000028.1:0-9074 GCA_966685145.1 uncultured bacterium
CATGAAAAGGTACTTGAAGGACTTAAAACCGACAGTTTTTGATGATTTAATGGCTATGAATGCCTGATATCGTCCCGGACCGATGCAGTGGATAGAGGACTTTATAGAGAGAAAACATGGTAGACGCAATATTGAATATCTGCACGAAAAAACAAAGAATGCACTCGAAAATACGTATGGCATTCTCGTCTATCAGGAGCAAGTCATGCAGATCGCAAAAGATCTTTGCGGCTTTACGGGTGGCCAAGCAGACACGTTGAGAAAGGGCGTAGCTAAGAAAAAGCCAGAGGTGCTAGCAGCTCTAAAAAAAGACTTTATAGAAGGTGCGCTCACTAATTCTGACGTTAGCAAGCAAAAGATTGATCAGTTCTGGAAATCTTTGGAAGCTTTTGCTGCTTATTGCTTCCCTAAAGCTCACTCTTCCTGCTATGCGACGATAGCGTACTGGACTGCCTATCTTAAGGCAAATTATCCAGCCGCATTTATGGCGGCTTTAATGACAAGTGATTACGACGATACTGATCGTCTTGCTATAGAAATCACTGAATGCAAACACATGGGCATAGAAGTTCTGCCACCTGACGTAAATGAATCTTTCGTTGAATTTGGTGTCGTTCCAGGTACGAGTCAAATACGGTTCAGTATGGCGGCAGTAAAGAACGTAGGAACTGGTGCTGTTGAAGAGATTTTGCGAGCTCGTAAGGCAGGTGCTTTCGAGTCGATCGAAGATTTTCTCGCAAGAGTCAATGTACGTATCGTTAACCGCAAAGCCATGGAAAGCCTTATTCGAGCGGGTGCCTTTGATCGGTTTGAGGAGCGCGGAACTCTCCTGCACAACATTGACCTTCTTCTCGCCTATGCGAACCGCTTGCAGAAACAAGCCGCTAGTGGCCAAACAGACCTGTTTGGTAGCAGCATAGAACAGGATTACAACATACCTAAACTTAGCTTAGACAAAGTTTCGCAACTCAATATGCAGGAATTGCTTCAGTGGGAAAGAGAGTTGCTTGGCCTTTATCTTTCGCGCCATCCGTTAGAGACATATGAAACAATACTAAGCGAACTCACTGTGCCCCTTAACATGCTAAGTAAGGAGAATGATGGCAGAACTGTGAAGGTCGGTGGTGCAATTGAAGACGTACGTGAAATTACGACTAAGAACGGCCAGAGGATGGCCTTTGTAAGAATTGCCGATCAGCATGGCGAAGTTGAATTGATTCTTTTCCCTAGTGTTTATCAGCTTACACTCGGCATGTGGGAACGTGACCGGGTCGTATTCGTCAAAGGTAAGGTCACAGCTACAGACAGAAACGGCAATTCGACTGGTGATGTGAAAATTTTGGTGTCAGAGGCAAGAGAAATTACAGCTGTTCAGGCAGAGGCTTACGAGTCTACAGGTAAGAAGGCGGCGTTTCCCAAAGACCAAAAATCAGTAAAAAAGGCTAAGGCTGCGCAGGCTGCTATAGTTCAGCCAACACCGCGCCTTTACGTTCGCTTAACAAGTAGCGAGGACCCCGATATACTGGCGAGTCTCAAGTCGGCTATCGATACATTTCATGGTGAAACAGAGGTGGTCTTAGTTGTTGGTACAAGCGATGTTCGACAAGCTATAAAGCTGCCTATGCGCATTGAGCCAAGCTTACAGAGCTTACAAAAGCTAAGTGAAGTTGTTGGTCAAGAGAATATAAAACTGCAATAACTTCCCTAAAGAATAAAACCTATTGTCTGGCTAAGGGTTGCCGCGAATATGATGATACTTAACATGGTCACATCAAGAACAGGGTGGTGTAGTATAAATTTGCGACTACCCCGTAGCAGTCTTCGTAAACGAAGACCGTGGTTCACTAACATGACAGCAACAGCTGCGCCGCCCATAAGCCCGGCTGCAAATGGCGTCCACGGTGCTTTCCCGTCCGTAAGTGCTTCAACGCGCGAGATAGCCTTGCCGTCGTTGTTTTCAGTTGCCTGAGGTGGTGTACTATCCCTCTCCTCCTCTGTAGGCGTGAGAGCACTTTGCTCCTGTTCAGTGCCTTCTTGCTCGGGCTCAACCTGTTGGGCTACTTGCTGCTTGGTAGAGTTTGGTGAGGCGACTGGTTGTGATGACTGTGGCGCTGGAGAAGTGCTTTGGCTCGGTGATGTAGCTGCTGCTACCTGAGGCTTAGCATACATAGCTACAACTACCGTCTCGTTGCCGCTACCTTGGAAATCACTGCCATTCGTAAAGCCAAAACCCACTTCCGTAAAACTTGAATCGAGCATATTAGCTTTATGTGTGGCGCTATTCATCCAGCCGGCAACGGTGTCGGCACTTGTTGCAAAGCCGTAGGCCAGGTTCTCGCCTGCCTTCGAGTACTGGTAGCCTGTTTGATCAATAAAAATCCAGGGCTCCTGCCCGTCGGGTGTATTGTGTGACCAGTAGTCGCGTTGAACCATATCGTTGGCTTTTGCCTGAGCGGCCTGGTTGAGCTTATTGTTATTGGCGAGCGTGGAGATACCATTAGAAGTACGTCGTTGGTTTGTTTCAGCTAGCAAGCTGCTTATGCTCATTTCGGTGGCATATGCAAGTACGCCCTGATGACTGAACACAGGCCTTAAACCGGCCATAACAAAACTCGCTACTATTAGCAGAATTGCCGGCAAGTAGGGGAAGTATACGTCATGATAATGCTTACCCCTGCTGTGGTGCAGACCGTGGCGCTTCTTGTGGTGAATTTTATTTGTTTTAGACATGACTATTAATTCTCACGCTAAAGTATAGCATTAAACTTCAGTGAAACCGCATCTGATATAGTGCCATCGCGGCAGCTTGCACGACATTGTACGATTCTTTCTGGCCTAGCATCGGGATTTCGAGGATATAATCACAATGCGACTGTAGGCTCTCGGGCAAGCCGGTAACTTCATTGCCTACGATCAACACCGTCGGCTGTCTAACTTCATAGTTATTAATAATTATTGCTCCATTAGCCTGCTCAAGAGCGCAGATAATATAGCCCGCTTCCCGCAACGCATTTATTACTGTGATCGGGTCCTGGGCGTATTCCCATTTGACTGATACTTCTGCACCTAGTGCTGTTTTATGTATTTGTCGTATTGACTTTGCTGCAATATGTGCGAGCCGTGGGTCGCCGCTGTACACGGGGTGGGGGCTGTATCCTGTCAGGTAAACTGCATCAAGACCAAGCCCGTCCGCTGTTCTTAGTAATGATCCGACATTATGTGCGCTTCTTATATCGTGTGCTATGAGGCAAAGCTTGCGATGCATGCAGATATGGTAACAGAACGGCGCTTATAATAACCGGCCGCTTATGCTTTAATACGTATATGACGCAAGCTTACTATGGGCATAGTGCTCTGTTTCTGTCCGTAAACGCTACAGGCCTCAACAAAAGGACTATTGACTTATGAGTTCTGACGCACGATATGACGAGGAGCTCTCAACGCAGCGCCGTTCGCGCATACTAGGGTTTAGTTACTTCGATACTTCTAAAAATCAAAAACCACTTTATAAAGATCTATTAACAGTGCAGGAACTGACAAGTCTCCGGGTAGTTCCGCTTATAGTTGACCAAGCTAACATTCTGTTTGGTATTACTAACACTACTTCGCAGCAAACCATGGCTTCGCTCAAGCAGCGCTTCCTTGATCAAAGAGTTGGCTTTGCACTTATATCTGAAGCTGGATTCCGTGAGTATATGAAACTGTATAATCCCCCGAAACAGGTTATTTACGAGGATATTTCGTTAAACAACGCAGGTACTAAGGACCTGATGCAGCGAGTTTCAGCCACGCTGGAACAAGTTAGGGCTGATGATATGCTGGCCTACCTTGTCGAGCAAGCTCACAGACTCAGCGCTTCCGATATTCATGTAGAAACTCAGCGCGATTATGTTCGAATACGATTTCGTATAGACGGTGTATTGCACCCCATTGCCCATTTAAGTAAAGAAAAGTACCGTATCTTAATATCTGCAATCGCCAGTGCAGGCAATGTATCAACCGCATCCGATGATGCTCAGCAAGGACACATTGCTCAGCGGGTGAAGATGGCTGATGGCAAGGAAGTTGATGTGAATGTGCGACTTGAAACGGTTCCTACTATCAATGCTATGGACGTGGTTATGCGTTTGTTCAACATGAATGAAGAAATGTATAAGCTGGACCGATTAGGCTTGTCAGAACAAGAGCGAATGGTAGTGGATGACATTATCAATCGTCCTAGTGGCCTTGTGCTGGCTGTGGGTCCAACTGGCTCAGGAAAAACAACTACTCTTTATTCGATGCTGAATTCTTTAAATTCAGAAGAGCGAAAAATCATTACTATTGAAGATCCGGTGGAGTATCAGTTCGGTGGCATCACACAGATCTCCGTCACAACAAGAAGCAGCGAAGAGACAAACTTTGCACAGAAGTTAAGAGCAGTATTGCGGCTGGATCCTGATGTGGTAATGGTAGGAGAGATTCGTGACATGGACACAGCCAAAACCGCTTTGCAAGCCTCACTTACCGGCCACCTTGTTTTGTCTACATTCCATGCCTCTTCAGCCGCTGCAGCATTGACAAGGCTTATGGATGTTATTGGACAAAACCCGCTTTTTGTTTCTGCTATTCGACTTGTTATGGCTCAGCGCCTAGTGCGTCGCCTGGACGACAGCACAAAACAACCCTATCAACCCGATAACGAAGTGCTACACCATATGCATGCGGTACTCGATAGTTTGCCGCCTAGCGTACCAAGACCGGACTTTTCGGCACTACAGCTCTACAAGCCAGGCAGTAGCGAGGAGAACCCATACGGTTACCGCGGGCAGATTGCACTTCGCGAACAGTTCCTAATGAGTGGGGAAATCCAACAATTGCTCGCGCGGGGCGGGGCAGCCTCAGCTCAAGAAATCGAAACAGCAGCCATACATAGCGGCATGCGAACAATGCTGCAGGATGGAATACTTAAGGTTGCAGCCGGCGAAACTACGCTTGATGAAGTTTATCGTGTTATCGGTTAAGTAATTACTTTTGCTATTGCCGGTACTAGTCGTTCATCTAGAACACTGGGAATAATACATTCAGTAGTGGGCCTATCAACAAGTGCGGCTATAACCTCTGCGGCCTTGATTTTATGTTGGTCGGTTATTTTGTGTACACTATTATCTAGAGCGCCACGAAATATGCCGGGGAAAGCTATGGCATTATTGACCTGGTTGGGGAAATCGCTACGCCCTGTTGCGACAACCAGCGCTCCTGCTTTTTTGGCTTCGTCAGGCATGATCTCGGGTGTGGGGTTGGCTAGCGCGAAGATAATCGGGTCTTTTGCCATATCCTTTTTTATCATGTCAAAACTTAATAGTCTCGCTTTTGATACACCTATAAATATATGCGCCTCCTGAAGGGCGTCGGTTAGGCTGCCATCACTTTCAGTTACATTGTACTTCAGCGTTCGGAGCTTAGTCGGATTTAAGTCTTTGCGCTTCGGTCCGATAATGCCTTTGCTGTCGACCATAAGTATATGATTGGCGCCATACTCCCATAGTAAGTTAGCGATGGCCACGCCTGCTGCGCCCACCCCAGAAATTACAATTTTGCACTCCTCCAACACGTAGCCTTTGAGTTTGAGCGCATTTATAAGCCCCGCCAGAACAACGACAGCCGTTCCGTGTTGATCATCATGCATTACCGGTATCGGAAGCGCTGCCTTTACTCTTTCTTCAACTTCAAAGCAAAGCGGCGCGGCAATGTCTTCAAGATTAATCCCGCCGAAACTCGGGGCGATGGCACAGACGGCGTTTACAATTTCGTCAGCGGTATGAACATTAAGTACTATAGGTATGGCGTCGATGTTGGCGAAGTGCTTAAACAACATGCACTTACCCTCCATTACGGGTAGAGCTCCATAGGGCCCTATATCACCCAGGCCTAATACCGCCGACCCATCAGAAATGACCGCGACTGAATTATTGAGCCAAGTGTAGCCTCGTGATTCCTCCGGATGATTAGCCAGATAGCTGCTCACAGCGGCAACGCCTGGCGTATAGTAAGTGCTTAACTTTTCCTGCGTGTCCAGATCGTCTTTTAGCTTAACCTCAAGTTTTCCTCGAAGTTGCTTGTGCTTCCTAAGTGCTTGATCTCCATAGTCCACAACCTTATTGTAAAGTTAAAAAGCCTAACCCCTGTGTTTCATATTCACAACAGATATGGTATACTTGACCAAAGAGATCAAACAGTGTAAGGTTATTTGGTTATGCAATCTGTTATTCAAAAAATTGAAGCAAAGTATAAGAAGTCTCAAGTAGTTGACATACATTCTGGCGACACAGTTAAGGTGCACCAGAAAATCCGAGAAGGCAATAAAGAACGTGTTCAGATTTTTCATGGTCTGGTAATCCGCGTTGATCGCAAAGATAGTCTTATGCACAGAATTACAGTACGACGCATTGCAAGTGGTGTCGGTGTAGAAAAGAGCTTCCTGCTTCATAGTCCCCTCGTGCTTAAAGTTGAGGTCACAAAGCGAAGCAAGGTCCGCCGCAACTATTTAACTTATATGCGTGAACGCACGGGTAAATCCGCACGTTTAAGCAGCGTTGAATTTGATCGGGAAGCTGTCAATACAATCCGAGATGAGAAAGCAGAAGCAGAAGAAGAAAAGTTAAGAGAAGAAACAGCTGCTGCCGCTGAAGCAGAAGCTGCTAAAAAGGCCGAACAAGAAGAGAAACAAGCCGCAAAAGCCGAGGCTGCCTTAGCAGAACGAGACAAGTCGGAGCCCGAAGAACCTAAGGAATAGTCTCGTTAGAGTAAAACAGCTCATATATTATTATGTAGCTATGGGTATAATAATAGGCATTGATGAGGTTGGGCGTGGTTGTTGGGCTGGTCCTTTAGTAGCTGCGGCTGTTATATTGACTCGCAGCATACCGGGACTCAAGGATTCCAAACTGCTCACCAGAACAGAGAGGGAGAACCTAGCAAGCCAAATTTATGACAACGGTAAGGTTGGTATTGGTTGGGTGATGCCCGAAGAAATTGACGGTGTCGGCTTGACCGTTGCAGTAAGTATGGCTATGAAAAAGGCAACGGATCAATTTGTCGGCACCTATGACGAGATTATAATTGACGGTAATTATAATTATCTTAAGGATCTTCCTAACACAAGACCTGTCATCAAGGCGGATACATATATTCCGGCGGTCAGCGCTGCGGGTATTGTGGCTAAAGTTGCTCGTGACCAGTATATGAAAGAAGCTGCTTCGACGTATCCGGAATATGGGTTTGAATACCATGTTGGCTATGGAACAAGCATGCATATAGAGTCGCTCAAAAAGCATGGTCCATGCGCACTCCATCGTTTAAGCTACAAGCCGATTAAAGCTTTGATTGGTGTAAATTAATGTCCAATTACACTACCGGTCACGAAGCGGAGAAACGAGCAGCCGAGTTCTTGCTGACTCGAGGCTTTAAAGTCCAGGAACTGAATTGGAAAACTCGTTACTGCGAGATAGATATTGTTGCTGCAAGAGGAAGAACCATACACCTGGTAGAAGTAAAGTACCGCAAGAATGACTATCATGGTGCGGGATTGGATTATATTACTCCTAAAAAACTGAAACAAATGAGCCTAGCGGCTGAGTTATGGGTAAACGGGCACGATTGGAAGGGCGATTATGTTTTATCAGTTATTAGCATGGACAGTTCAAATATAGAGTTTATTGAGCAGATTTAAAAAAGTGTAGCACTTCTTTAAATGCGCGCTCACGCCAAGCCGCCTGCCACTGAAGCATTTCAACGCCTTGATTATATGAACGTACAAGCGCCGGCGACAGTTTAGGCTCAAAGAATTCTTTGTACTCCTGCATAAAAGCACGATCACTATAAACACGTGTTACATAGATAGGCAGTCTGTAAAAACTAAGATCAGTGCCCAGATTCTCTTCAAGCCACTTCCAGTGAGACTTGAGCCATTCCCAAGTTGCAGCTTTTGCGTACCTGTTAAGAAAACTATAGGCAATCCAATACGCAACGTCTTGTAATCTGACATGTTCAGAGTCAATCATTGCAAGTGCGTCTTGAATCAGCTCGGGCTGCTTAAATCCGGTAATCGCGGCCGAAAGTGTCACCCTCTCTTCGCTCAAAGTCGAACTATTGTGAAGTGCTATAAGTTTTCTGAAGTCTTTCTCGTCTCCGTGCCTGGATATTGTCCCAAAAACCACACCACGCATATCCGGGTCTATGTCCAGGCCGCGTTTTAATTTATGATTTGTCGCTGTGACTCTTAGGTCAGGTTTGACTTCGTCAGTATGTTCAATAGCATCAAAAAGCTCACGACAACGGTCAACTACCCAAGCCTCGTCCGCTGTGGCTGCCAAGCCTAAGACTATAGGACGCAGTAGTAGATCGAAGTGCGTATCACCTTCTCGCCGGTCCCAGCCCAACCGTTTGAGCTCCCCTGCGACTAAGGAACGAACAAAAGGCTTCATCTTGTCCCGTAAATCTTCGCTGTCCATGATTAGCTTTAGATTGCCCAGTGCTGCAGCAATGATATCCCACACGGCGTAGTTACTTTCGTTAGCAAAATTGTCTAAAAAGTGTAGCGCGTCTACGGTGTTAGATTTGCCAGCCCTAGCTGTTTCGAAGACGTCACTTAGAATTCCCAGGCGATCAAGAGGCTGAAGATGGCCTTTACGTATAAGTTCGCCCAAGCGTTCAAGGTGCGAGCTATTATATGTGACGCGGTAAAAACCGCTTTGTCCCTGGTTCAGTTTGATTTCATGCGTATCATCTAAAGGGAAAACGGCAGTCTGGTTATCTATCCGGTCCGGCAATTGTTCGGTTGCGCTTAGCAACGCAATCGGCCACAGTTGTTCATGTAAGCTTTTGTTGTGTTCTGGATTCAAAAAGAAGCGTTCCTGGGATAATGTTATTGAATTTGGCTCTACGTTTGCCTGAAGAAGAGGAAACCCGGACTGGCTTGTCCATGCATGCATAAAATCTTTTACCGGTCGGCCAGAAATTTCTTCCAGAGCTTGCCACAAATCTACCGTATCCGTGTTGCCATACTCGTGACGTTTTAAGTAGTGGCGTAAACC
>CBKXXB010000029.1:0-7239 GCA_966685145.1 uncultured bacterium
TTGGCCAAGCGGTAAGGCACTGGGTTCTGGTCCCAGGATCGGGGGTTCGAATCCCTCATCCCCAGCCATCCTCTATTGCTCCGGCTTTTTGTCGGAGCCATGGAGGATTATTGGAAGGAGTTCGAGTACACGACCAAAAGGATCGGGGCGAGAACTGCCGGTGGCAGTTCGCAGAGAAATCTTCTCTTGAAAACTTGTTTTCAAAGATGAAGTTTCGGGCCTGCCGAAGGTAGGTCGAATCCCTCATCCCCAGCCAAGCGAAAATTCTCAGTTATCAATTGAGCTTAGTTAGTGCAATCACTTTTTATTTTCCCTCAAAGGCTGCTTCAAGCGCTGCGATATCGATCTTGTGCATTTTCATCATGGCTTGCATCGCTCGATTGGCTTTCTCTGTGTCGGAATCAGTCAGTAGCTCACCGAGACGCTTAGGAATAATCTGCCAGCTGAGGCCAAACTTATCCTTGCACCAGCCGCACTGCTCCGATTCTGGTACGGCAGAAAGCTTCTCCCAATAATAGTCAACTTCTGCCTGGTCTTCGCATTCAACAGTGAATGAAACTGCTTCGTTGAATTTAAAAATCGGTCCGCCATCCAAACATATAAACTTCTGGCCGTTGAGTTCAAACTCACCATTGATCACTTTTCCGGTCATACCCTTAAAGTGCTCATCAAGCGACTCGTCCGGATAGCGATCAATCCGCAGAATTCTGGAATTCTTAAACACGCTTATATAGTAGTTCATCGCCTCCTCGGCATTGTTATCAAACCATAGGCATGGAGCGATTTGGTTCATATTCATTCTCCTTGGATTATTGTTCTAATAATGACTCGAGTCGGTTGAGCTGACTTGAGAAACCCTCTACCATACCCATCATGATAAGTTCTTCGAGCTGTTCAGCCGATTCGCAAACGCTCTTGCTCACCAAACGTGTTTTACCGTTTTCATCTAGTAGCTCCACTACAAACTTTTGCGAAGGCATTTTTTCATCAACAGTGCCTTCAGGGTTAGAGAAGAAATCTTTTGCCGTAAAGCTGTTTGGCTCATCAATTGACTCGAGCTCCATTAGACCCCAGGATTCCTGCCCGTACCATTCCCCTTGGTTTGGATCGACGCACTTCATGCCATAGTGGATACGCCCACCTTTGCGAAAGTCAAATTCTTTGGTAGATGTTTCCCAGCCTTCTGGGCCCCACCATTTCTCAAACCACTCTTTGTCAGCATAAGCACGCCATAGCTTTTCTTTTGGCGCATCAAATGTACGCTCAATAATAAGTGTCTTATTTTCCAGATCCTTGGTTACTTTTGTCTTGTCCATATCACTCACCTCCTTTTAATAACGCACTCAATTTATCGTGGCGGCTTTGCCACATCTGGCGGTACTCCTCCAGGTAGGCATCAGCATCCTTCAGTGTGTCAGGCACCAACGCTACCATATACTTCTTGCCCTCCTTTCGTTTGCGAATCAGTTTGGCCTCATGAAGCACCTTTATATGTTTTGAAACGGCCGCAAAACTGACTTCATAATTTTGGACTAGCTCCCCTACTGAAAGTTCGCGATTAGATACGCGCTGAAGGATATCGCGCCGAATGGGATCTGCTAAACAATGAAAAATTGAATCAAGTTGTGCTGTATATTCAACCATATAGTTAAATGTTACTATGAGCGTTTGGGCTTGTCAATGATTATCAATCAATCTAGGGCATTGTTATGATCATTTATCTGTACAATTGAAATATGATTAAACGTAAGCGGATTATAGCTGCCTCTGTGATTGCGGTCCTTGTCATAGGCGTGTCGGTCTTCTTCTTTACAAGTAGAGCGGCCGCGATTAATGATGACTGTTTTTCATGGAAATTTCCTAAAAGTATAAAAATTGAGCGTTACGATCCATGCTCATCCCTAACTTTGATAAAAGAAACCGAGGGAAGAGAAATTAAGGCCAACTTTGTGCTGACCAGACCGATTATCGACGGCGGAAAAGATTATTTTTTGGGAGAACCTGAAGAAGTAGTGGTTGATGATAAAAAAGTAACGCGATATTTGAGCGATACAAGGAATAGTAATTCAGGATTAGGGGATTACCACATCGATTACTCAATTAATTATGATCGCATCCCTCTCAAAAACGAAAAGCCGGGCGGCAGAGTATTTTTAACGGCTGGGTTCGTTTTGGCTACAAAGAACAATAGTCACGTTAGTGAACAAGAAATAAACGATTTCATAGAGCTTACTGACGCTATTATGTCAGAGCTCCACACAAAATAGCCCTAAGCTTTAATTAACCATGCTGGGTATCAACGTATAAGCCTGTTACGAGCATAGCTTGCCAGTAGCGGCGTGCGGCTGCCTAATGGAATAAGCGCAGTGGCGGCCAGAAGCTGAACTAACCCTCTTGGGTTAATTTCGTAGGTGCGCTTTTGATCATATGGCTCTTCTGATCTCCTGAACGCAACTCGTACGCCCTCAGCTATTAACCTGCCCGCTAATCGGCGCTCCCCTGCCATCGCGGATATCACAGAGCCGTGTTGGGCATTGGCATACCGATAGTATAGATGAGCGTGTCCTTTAAGTGTTTTGTAGGCTTCGCGAAACCTCGGCACGGCTTCAGCCCTTAAAACGGTTTTTTGCCGCCCAATCGGTATGGTGTGTACGGTTTTCACGGCAGCAATACGTCCGATATTAGAAATTGTTATTCCTTTCTCGTCTGTAAGATCAAGCTCGGCAGCTATTTCTGATGCAGTCTCCAGCTTAGCAGTGGCTTCGTCATATCTATCCAGGCTCCACAAGGCCCTGGCTGCCGGGGTAAGGGCATGCATACGCTTAAGGTTGTCGTCGTGCGCGGTAGCTAATTGATCGGCCTCCTCAAATATCGCAAGGGCACTTTCGTGATCGCCCGCCTGTTTGGCCAATTGCCCAGCTGTATTAAGCTGTTCAAACTGCTCCCTGCTCTCGCCTTCTAGCATCTTAATATTATATCGCTAATGACAAATCCCGACATTAGAATATTGATTTATTACAAATATTGTGTTAAAATAAGTATATGAGTGTCCTGGCAGAGCTTGAGGCGAGAGAGCCTGAGATATTGCCCCATATAACCGAAGCATTGAGAAATTTAGGCGAGAGAGCTGTCCTTGCTTATGCTTCTGTTGGGCTTTATCACAACACACTTAATCGTTTTGTCCCTAGCATATTACGCGACGGCTTGGTTGCTGACAGCCCCGATGCGGCGCCAGATGCAGCTGACGTGGATTTTGCCACTGAATTGTTTAGGCAAAAAGGTTATCGCTACCCTGCAAGCGAGCGACAGTTTGACATATTAATTAGAGGAATGCGAGAAGACAGAAAGCCAGGGGTGTTTTTCTATCCTCTTAGGGAACCGGCAGAAGAATACCGAGTTGGCTATGGTGTGCCCGAGAGGATCCATCTTCTGGCAATGGAAATGGCATGCGTGATGCTTCAAGAAGAGGGGCCGTACAGCCCTGAAGAGCGTGAAAAAGCTAGACAAGTATTTATCAAATATCGAGATCTTATCAAAGGAGATGAGGATAACTACGTGGCTGTTATAAAGGCCAACCCATTTAACCCAAATATAATAAATCACCGATTAAGCGGTCTTGCCCAAGCAAGTCAAGACACTGAGCCGGAGAACGTTATTCGACAGCTTGGAGGGCTTGGTTTTGGCATGTTTGAAGGCATATATGTTCCTGGACCGATTGCATCAACTGATTTAGAGCTTATGGATGCCCGGCTACCAGTCTTAACATCGCTAAACGAGAGAACGTTAAGTCCGGCCCAAAGTCGTTTCTTCTACACGCCACCTCATCTTAGGCGATTAACTTAAAATGAAATAACGAATTAATGAATTATCCCTATCAGATCAACACATTTTTAGAGCAGGAACCAACTCCTGGTGAGCCTATTTATGAAGGTGAGCGTGGCTGGTTTGCTCATCTCAATTTAAAGCGCAGATTTGGCTTAGTAGGTGTCGGTGAAAGTTGGTTAGTAGAAAAACTGACCGAGTTTTCTGAAGGGTTCGGGCCTTTCGAAATTGAAATCGGAGAAGAGGCTGAACCAGAATTTATGCCAGTAAAAGTATTGGAAATCGTTCATACACCAGAATTAATGGCGTTCCATTTGGGAGTGCTCAAGGCGTTTGGTCGACACATAAAGTCTAAGTTCCCCGAAAGAGAGGAACCTTATTATCCGCATGTAACACTACAGAACCACGCAGATGAACAAGTAGTGAACCAAGCTGACTTTGCCGGCAAAAGACATCTCGTTAATCATTTTTGGTTAGTTAAGGATCCGCCCGGAAGCGAAAATGCCCAGGCTCTAGTAAGATTTGAGCTTAGTAAGTAAGTTGGTCTCGCCCCAAAGTTGAGTCTTAGTAACCAGGCCTTTGCTTTTAAGCTACATAAACTTATCTAGTAGATGTATCTGAACGTGCTTGCTGGGACTGTACGGCTACTGATGACATACCGGCCTCTGAAGTTCATTTCGCTGACTGTTACCGTGCCGTCACCATTAACGCCCTCCACATAGACGACATGCATACCCTGCTGGCCAATTGCTCCAACGCGTGGAGCGCTCCCGGTAGGTATGCCTTGGGCGGCGGCGCGTGCGACCCAGGTGTTGGCATTGCCAAGATTATTCGGCAAATCTGGCCGCCTGTTTTTTGCATACCAGGTGCAATAACCGGGTACGTATCGATTGCCGGCGCTCGTTCTTCGCCCCATAGCCGAACCTGCTGGTTTGGCAGCTCTCGTTTGTACGTCGCGCCGCGTTTTCTTCGCTGGGGCCAAGCGCGTTTCTGACGCTTCAGCTTGCTGTGCCGGAGGTTCCGGCAATGGCCGCTGTTTAAGCTCTTCATCGGGCAAAGGTACAGTTACCTTTTCGCCGACTTTTATTACGTCAGGATGAGTGATCTGCTCATTCTTGTTGAACAGTCGCTCCCATGTCGTTTGGTGCTTTTTAGCGATAGAGCTCAGCGTCTCACCCGAGCCAACTTCATGAACAGTAGGACTGGGTTCAGGTGCAGGCTGCTGCGGTTCAGTTAGCTCTTCTTGCACTAATGATGTGGCGGAGCTCAGTATTTGTACTGTTAACGGTTTTTGTTCATTACTATTCATTGTTAAAAGGTCCACTGTTTCGGCATGGACCGACGAGCTACTTGCTGCAAAAATTACTCCACATGCAAATAAGCCCGCAATTGCGGCAATACGCATCTATAACCCTCCTCATTTACGACATAATTGGAACATCTTGTTGTGTCTGTATTTGTTCCCGTGTCCCTCCACCTCACATGAAAGTGACACAAAGACCTATGCTACAGGTACTGTAAAATTTGTCAAACTTTAAGGTGTTATTTTCTTTTAAAGCTTAAGCGTATTACTTTTTGTACTTAAGCATGTAAGGAGGGTAGGATGAGAGAAAGATTTTGTCAGCAAAATATTTCACAAACAACAGCGGTAGCCGCGTATTAAGGTAAGTCGTATTATCGACAAGCAGCGGTGGTCTTGGCTTTTAATGCTACAGCAGAGCCTTTTGCTATACTTAAAACAGATAATGAAAAATACAAAACCAGCAAAAAGGCCGGCTTCGCGTCGCAAACCAGTTGCGCGCAAGAGCCGCCCACTCCACCGACGGATATCCCTGCATCCCGTCACTATAATGTTACTGCTGTGTATAGGTATACTAATGCTCTACTCCACGTACCAAGCACTCGGAGCTTCTACCTCTGTTTCTATGAGCATAACCGCGCTCCCCCTAGAAGATCCGGCCACAATAACCAGTCCCGCAGATCAATCCAGATTTAGTGTTCCGGATATAACAGTCAACGGCACATGCCCAAGTGATAGCTACGTAAAGCTTTATAAAAACGACGTATTCAGCGGTGCAGCACCATGCGAGACAGGTAAGTTTGAAATTATCCTCAATCTTCAAAAAGGTGCAAACAAATTACAGGTAAGAGTATTCAATTTCAGCAACATCGAAGGGCCGCAGTCTGGAAGCATTACCGTACATTATGATGCGCCGACTGAAGTGCCGCCTAATTCTATGAGGCCGTTACCACCACCTAAGCCGACAACCGATCTTCTTAGGATTATCACTGAATACGAGTATAGGGTTCTTGCAAGTGGTCAGCCGGTTACTCTAGATATAAAGCTAGCAGGCGGAATCGCTCCATACGCAATCGCAATAGACTGGAATGACGGCAAGTTTATACCGATTCCTCGCCCGGACACATCAGCATTCCAGGTAGAACACATATATCCGGAAAAGCCACGCCTCTATACATACGTTATTAAGGTTGCCGTGAGTGATCTGAATGGTAACGCAGATTACATACAGCTTATGGCTGCTGTCGACCGAAAGGATAAGGACAATCAATCGGCGACAGCTGCTTCTGAATCACCACCGACAGAAACTATAACGAAGAGCCGATTTCACTCATTGTTAAAGTTTCTGTGGCCAGCATATATCATAGTAGTGTTGATGGTATTAAGCTTCTATCTCGGTGAGCGCGAAGAGCGCCGAATTATGCTTCGCAAAAATCGTACGCCTCTTTTGAGATAAGGATTTGCCGTTACTATGGTGAGCTGCCAGATGCATGTTTTATCATCATAAACTGTGATAGACCACACAGAATAACGGGTAGAGTGTGGCATTGATGTGCGTAAAGGCGGACAAGAGAGCTAACTTTTGAGATGCTTTTACAAATCTTCAATACGACACCGGAGGATAGTGGTAATTACTCAAGTTATCTAAGTGAAATAATTCTTACAGTCGCGTAGAAGTTTATAGCTATACTGGATGAGTAAACGTGCATCGGGAGGAGTACTTGGGAACGATTAAAGGCGACAAGTTAGTAGATAGAGCGGAAGAAGTAGTTGCAGAAGTCATACTTCCGAAAGCGGAAGTCACCGACAAAGATGCAATATGGCCCGAAATAAATCTTCACGCGCTGCAAGACGCAGGTCTTGGCGGATTGGTAGTGCCCGCCGAGCTCGGAGGACAAGGCCAAGGACTTTATACGCTAGCACGTGTGTGCGAAACTATCGGTTCAGCATGCGCCTCCACGGCCATGTGTTATGGTATGCACTGTGTTGGTGCGGCCGTCATATCAGCAAAAGCTACAGACTATCACAAAGAGCACTTTATAGATCCTATAAACAAGGGAGACCACATTACTACAATCGGACTCAGCGAGTCAGGATCGGGAGCCCACTTCTACTTC
>CBKXXB010000030.1:0-6574 GCA_966685145.1 uncultured bacterium
CAAGACAGAATTCAGACATTACCGAGAGAAGCACATACAGTACCTACAAACACATTACGAAGCACCCATGGAAGCGTAAATATTGTGTGTACGAATATAATCCTGCACTTCGTCAGGTATCGACGGTGAGGCTCCTGTACGCCTCAACTCCGCTTTAACTTTACTCGAACTTATGGCAGAATATGTGCTCTTAAAAATCTTATATTGAAAACTCAGCCCCCGGGTTTGCTCCAAACTCTTTATACGGCTGAGCGCCTCATGCTCGTCATGACGCACGCCGATTATAAAGCAAGTGTCCTTAATCAAATCGTCTACGTGCGGCCAGTCTCCTAGGTGCTTTAGCATGTCGTCGCCCATAAGCATATGTAAAGCCGCGCCTTCAAATCGAGCTTTTAGTATTGGCAGTGTTTCGTTTGGCGTGAATTGTGCTTGCTCCAACACAATGGTGCCGAGAGCCGGATCACTCGCTACGGCCAATTGCACCATCTGTAGTCGATGTTCAAACGCCTTTACGCCTTGTTTGCGACGCGGTCGTGGCTCAATCAGGAAAAAAACCTTGTCCAGCCCGGCACGATCAAGGGCATCACTGGCAAATTGTAAGTGCCCGTTATGGACAGGGTCGAAAGTACCGGAAAAAATACCTACGCGCTTCATCAGCTTTTTTGTTTGTCTAACTGCTGCCAGACTTGTTTGATATGCGATCCGTAAAAAGTATCCAGATATTTGAGAATAACGTAAAGGATTATGATGCCTCCGAGCATTTCCAGACCCTCTTCTAAGCCCGTGATAATTCCCTGGTAGTAAAAGTTATTGTGGGGGATGTCATTAGCATACAACTCAAAACCCACTGCTCCCGTTAAGAATACAGCTCCGCCGACCATCATGGTCAGCCATTGTCTGAAGTGCAGAATGCCATAAAGCTTTCTAAGAAACCATGCACCAAAAAGTAATATAAGCGGCATGACTAGCCACCAAGCATTCAATGAACTTGAAGATTGCTCAAGGCCGAAGAATAACAGGTGCAGGCTTTGCAGCGACAATTCGTGTATACCCGATACTTCGTCAATCGAGAAAAATATACCGGCAAATGCCATTATCAGCCATAGGCGTCTGGGCAATTTATCTTTGTTAAGGCGTACCGCCAAAACACTGGCCCCGGCTATACCCATCCATACAGCTTGAGAAAACCAAGTCGGTATGCTGGCTTCGTCGTCCACGTCAAACCGATTAGATATCTCAAAGATTTGGCCGTGCTTTTCATTGTGCGAAAGATTCAAATATTGGAAGGTAAGGTGCAGAGTGAGTAAGACAACACCAATGCCTACCAGCACCCAAAATATTTTTGCGGGGAGTGATGCGTCTTTCACTAGAGGGGTAATCCTTCGCAGCATCCGCGCATGAGAGGGGAGCATCCCCTCTCATCGCGCCATGAGCCGACTAAATCGGCTCTTGGGCTACTCTCCCCTAAGTCAAGATTCAGTTCATGCATCTTGGGCAATTCCTTCGCAGCATTTGGTGGGCATTTTGCATGCGGGACATACAAAATGGCCGTGCACCGGTACAATCGGGTAATAACCGCAGGCATCACAAAATAGCTCAGGTGTTTTTTCTGCTGCAAGTTCTTGGTAAATCTCATCCTGATCAGTCATATTCTTATTCTACGCGGTTAACTTAATTTGCACTCGTTATTTTTGCATCTATATCTGCCATTAACCTTAGTAACTTTCTCGTGGTAAGTATCACACTCGGGGCAATTTACGCAGTGCATGGTGTTTTCACTGCTTTGCTTGCGCGAATCTTCACCGAAAATTATGTCATAAATGTCTTCGGCGGCTGTTTTCATGATGAGCTCATCCGGTGTAATAGATCCGCCGCAGCCGAGAAGAATTTCTCCCCTCATCATCAAGCGTGAGTAAGCGTTAGTAACTTCTTGGTGAATAAGTGCAGGCCGCTCTGCCGATATTTGCGGCCTGGTGACAAAGCCCGCTACAGCAGCGTCCATTCGTTCCCGTAACGCCGCCCAGAAACCATAAGTAAGCCGCTTCTTTTCTCGTTCCAGCTCAGGGCGAGAGGATTTGTCTGAACGGGCTAGAGCCAACAAATTATCGAAGTAATAATCTACCAGGTCGCGGTGCTTTTGGATAACGTCCCAGGCATTTTCTTCGCCAGCTTTTTCGCCTCTTGGCCGGCCTGCGTGATGCTCTTGGCCTGTTTTGCTCTGTAATACATCATCATAGGCTTCTATGATGTCAGTGAACTTGGCATTGCCAATAGCTGTTTGCATAGCCGCCTCAAAGGCCTCCATGCTGCTGTTATCAACCGATTGCGACCGTAACGTGAGACTGTTATCAGGATTTCTCTCAGCCTGATGTATGAAGCCCATTCTGCGTTTTGGCTGGAAACCAAGACTACCCATAAACTCCTCCCCGTAAAGAGCAGTTTGCTCTTCAGGAAATTCGGAGTACCAAGCCATGCTCTCACCGGGTGCCAGGTTTTGCATATTCCACCCCAGCATTAAATCGTATTGAGCTCTATCCACTAAAATTGCTTTGCGGGGGTCTTTTGCCGCTTCTTGACGGGCGCTCGTAAGGCCGTTTAGAAGCAAGCCCAGGTAGGGCTGCCACTTGCCCTCTGAGAAGTAAACCAGCTCGTCATTTTTTTCCTGCAGCACAAACTCAGTGTAAAGCGGTCTGTTAATACCCTCGGCCACGTAGCTGAGCTCTTCGTCATAGACGCGCTGCATAGTCTCCGGTCTTACTTCGCCGTCCATTGTCAGGTCAAATCGAAGCAAGTCAAGGCTGGCCAGCACGTCAAAATGCTTATAGGCTTCTCTTTTAGGTTGTTCGATAGCTAGACTTGAGTATATTTCCGACATAGGTTCTTTTCTTCTGGATAGTCAGTAAATAATAGTTATATCAATTGGTCTTTATCGCTTGTTGCCGGGATGGAACCCACCGGCAGATGTGCTGTACTTATGCTCAAGGCGAGCTTATACAAACCAAACAGGCCGGCCGTATAGACAGCGTCACTTAATAGAGTGTTACGGAAAAACGGCACTGCTAGTTCAAAGCAACTCAGTAGCCCCGCCAAAGTACGGTCATACATGCCGCTCCATTGCCATACCGCAAGATTAGTAACGAAAAAGAAGAAAAGCGAACCGCCGAGAGTTAGCGAAGCTACCCGAACAAAGGACCGCTGCTTCAACCATCCGCTGCTAGCAGCAGCAATCAGAGCGTAGGCTCCCCAGGTTACGGGGATGAGGTCATGAAGTCCGATTGCCAAATCCGACACAATGATTGCAGCCAATGGAACCAGGATGGCGTAACTTCGGGGCAGTATTGCACCCCCAAAAATAGCTATAGCGGCTATAGGCGCAAAGTTTGCCGGGTGAGGAAGCAGCCGTAGCACAACAGCCAGGCTTATAAGCCCAACTGCTATGCCAAGGTTCAGATAGGACTTATTCACTGTAGCCTCCATTCGATTTTCTCCCCGTTCTTCGTAACGTATGTCCCGGCACCTACCTGAGCTTCTTTACCGTCTACATAAAACGTCCAGTATTTCTGACCACCGCCATCGTTGCCGTTAATAGAAGTTACCAGTTCACCAAAATCATAAGACTTGGTAACTACCTCTGTGTTTTGTTTAAGAAGCTCCAGCGCCGTTTTGCCGTCTACCCCCTCATACATAACGTAGTCAGTGCTAGGCGCTTCCTGTACCTGGGCGACGTCATTCGTCTTGTTATCTTGAGGCGCTTGCTGCTGCCAAATCACTAAGCCAAGTAAGCCAAAAATGACCGCCCCTATAACTATCGTTACTTTTTTGCTTAGGCGAGCTGTACGGCCCATATATAGAAACCCTCCTTGTCATTTCAGTAAAACAAGGAGGGCTGGCAATACGCTGCAACCTCTTCCTGCTCGGGAAAATGACGGTTTATAGGCTGTATCGGACTTATCTGCCATGAGACATCCGCTGGACAGCGGACTACGTTTTCTCATCGCGCCGGGAAGCGAGTAAATCGCTTCGTCGGGCTACTCTTTTCCTTGAGCAGCAGAATCACCGTTGCGGCACAGTGCGGGTATCACACCCACTTCCAGCTTATTTTGTTAAGTATCTAGAGTGTAGCATGAACTCCTAAGCACCATATGTAGTATTTTTTGCCTAGACTTTAACAAACGCCAGATTGCCGTATATTAGCGGTTTTATTAATTTATTCTGCTGCCGGTGGCTGAGGTTGAGTCTGAGTCGAAGCATCAGGTTGATCTTCGATATTTACGGAACTCACGTTTACAATCTGTTTGGTACTGGGCCGGTAAAGAACAGCTAACTTTGCGTTGGGGTAAATAAGGGTAATGTCGCCGTTCTCGGCTTTAGCAAAGAAAGGCTGGTCCTGCAGCTTCGATTTATCGCTTACGGTCGCAACGCTCGGTTCCTCATTTTCCGGCAACGCGTATAGCTGGCCGACTTCTTCAACGTAACGGCGAACCTCAGCCTTGGCCGCTTCTTGAGGATTTGTCTTATAGGTTTCCAGTTCTTGCTTGGTACTGTTAAGTTGTGCACGAAGCTCACGGTTGTCTGTCCGTATATTAAAGTATGAATACACGACAAACGCAGTACCCGCCAACCACGCTAGCACCAGCAGTACAAGGATGACCTTCTTGCCGGTACCCCGTCCGCGTGAACTCTTTTTCTCAACTGCCATACTTGCTTCTTATGATACCTTCCGGCCTCTAAAGCGTCAACGGACGAGTGCAAGCAAAATTATCACACCAAGCGCTAAGCGGTAATAAGCAAAGGCGGCCAAGCTATGGTTTGCCAGGTATCTGAGCAGAAAGCGTATAGCAAATAGGCCGCTCAAGAATGCAGCCACTATACCGGCGACAAAAATGCTCGTTTGTGCACCAATTTGACTTAAAGCAGCATCACTCAGGAGAACTTTCAGTATGGCCCCAAAGGTTATGGGGATGGCGAGCAAAAATGAAAAGCGCGTTGCCGAAACACGGTCCAATCCGGCAAACAGGCCACTTGTAATAGTACTGCCCGAGCGCGAAACACCGGGGATAATAGCGAATGCCTGCGCCATGCCCATAATCAGCGCCTGTTGCGGCGTGACTTTCCCAATTGTTGTCGTGCGCTTAAACCGCCGCGCGTACCGCTCGGCCAAAAGCATGACAAGACCAAAAACCATAAGATTAACGGCCACGATGCGAGACGAGCGAAAACTGGTTTCAGCAGCACTCTGCAGATACACCCCGGCCACCGCAGCTGGTACCGTAGCTAATACCAGCATTTTAGCCAGTGGCGTTTCAGTGCTTCGCACGAACAAGGCTCTGGCCAGCAGCAATATGTCTTTATGAAAAAACAGAATTAGCGCCAGTAAGGTACCGATGTGCAGTGCCACATCAAAAATCAGGCCTCCGGCAGAGACGCCGAATACGTCATGCATCACGACCAAGTGGCCTGAACTTGAAACGGGTATAAATTCCGTCAATCCTTGAACAATACCCAGCAGCACCGCCTGAAAAATATTCACGGTTTAAGTATAGACGCTTTAGGTCTCGTAGGCATCCCGCTAGGGCTAAGACTTTTCCAGTAACAGAG
Organism: uncultured bacterium; assembly: GCA_966685145.1. GTDB lineage: Bacteria > Patescibacteriota > Saccharimonadia > Saccharimonadales > OFTM59 > CBKXXB01. Next base: position 5,599 of record CBKXXB010000030.1, read on the forward strand.
CGAGAAGAGCTAATCTATGCGCTGTTTTAGCGCACTAAGCCTGGGAATAAACGCCTGGGCAGCACCATCCAGCCCGAGTACTTTAAGAGTGCCGATAAGAACGTACAGCTCATCCAAACGGGCTGCCTCTATGGAAGCCGCCTGCTCAAGATTCTGGAAAAAGTATTCGATCTTATCTACAAGCCACTTTTCCTCACCGGGTTTGACTTCGTTACTTTTAATTTTTGTAGCTACTTCTTGATTGACGACTTCCAGTGACCGCGCCGATCGGTCACGCTTGCGCAAATGGCCGCGTTTTATCAGGCTGTTAATATGCAGAGCAACAGTTGCAACTGAATTGTAACCTGTGCCCTGCATGATTTCCCGATAGCTCGGGCTGTAGCCATGCTCATTGATGAAAACCTCGACAAACGCTAATAATTCACGTTGTTTCTTAGTTGGCAGAATTTTTTCGCTCATACTCTTGCCCGGCTGACCTTTCGTTGTGCTTGTCTCTTATTTATGGCGGGGCCTTTTGGGTATCTCTTGCGAGCAAAGACCCATAATTTAAACAATAGGTAATTCCATACTGTGAAGAAGCCTGCACTGACGAACTGGCCAAGATAAGGTGTCAGCCCAAGCTCGCGCAGGCCTCCCACTATGGCCAAATCGAGCAGGAAATTTACGAACATTAGCAGATAAAAACGTGAGGCGGTTGTTTGGACTTGGCGCTTGGTTATTTTCTTTTGCTTGAAAACCCAGAATCGCTCCAGGAGGAAGTTAACACTTACGCCGATAAAGTAGGACAATGACTTGGCTGGCCAGAAAGCCATGCCAAACCCCGCGTCGAACAACGCGAAAGCCAAGTACCCGCTCCAGAACTGGGCATTGCCGCTAGCCATATACTCACCGAACCGGACGAGTTCCCTGATTTGTCTGCGTTTTAGTTTTTTCATTATCGTGCTTACGCCTTAAGCATCAGTATAGCAGTAAAGGG
>CBKXXB010000031.1:0-6552 GCA_966685145.1 uncultured bacterium
TGGAGCCGGCAGAGGGATTCGAACCCACGACCCGCTGTTTACAAAACAGCCGCTCTGGCCACTGAGCTATGCCGGCAATTAGCAATACCGAGGCAGTGTATCAAAACAGGGGTTATATGACAACACGCTTGGGTCGTGCGACTCTGCGCTGGCGAGCCGGCGTAGCGATAAGCTTATCAAGCCTTTGAACAATTAGATCGGCTTCGGCTTGCATGCCCAGACTCTCATATGCCTTCTGCAGTAAACTGTAACTTTCATGATTGGGTTCTAAATCGACCGCCTTTTTTAATTCCTCGAGCATGAGCCTAAAGTTGCCGAGCTTCTCTTCTACTTTGGCATATGCTATATGCCTTGCGGCCAGATCGTCTTCGAGCTTTAAGGCCTGCTCAAATGCAGTGGCTGCTTTTTGATAATTTTCCGTTTCGTAATAAATTAGGCCCAAATTGTGCAAGCTTGAAGCGCTCGGGTCAATGCTTGACGCTATCTCAAAACAATCGATAGCGTCTTTATACTCCTTCTGTTTGGCGTAAAGTATGCCAAGTCGGTTATAAGCGGCCGCATTCTTTTCGTCGATCTTTAAAATTGTCAAAAGCGCCTTCTCGGCTCTTAGAAACCGGTTCTCTCGCATTCCCTGATGAGCAATATCCCAAAGCTTCCCGAGCTTATCGCTGATTCTTCGAGGTAGCATAGAGAACTCTTCGTCACGCAGATGCAAGTTTCTGATGACTAGCGCCCCAAACCCGGCCAAAACTAAAAGTTCAAACATGCGGGTATTATACTATAGATTTACGGCCAGATCAGTCAGCAGCAATTTTACATTAGGATTAAGTGACATGGCCTTTTCAGCCTCATGAACAAGTTTAAGTTTCGCACCCAAACTGTTCAGACTGCTGTCTTGTTTAGTATTTTTCGCTGCCGCCGACAGCACCCGCTTTATCGCAAACAGTAATATAAGCACGCGGTGCTTGTCCCTGGCCAGGCCGTCAACATTACGCAAGCGCTCGTACTTACCGGACAGTAAAAACTCTTTGGCCTCTTTTATCGCTAATGCTACATCATGCTCTTCATCTTCAAGCAAAGAAGCGCAGAGACCTACATACCCTCCGCTTATTAGGTAGGCTTTTTCAATCGCTGCATCATCGTAGTTGTAGGGAGTGGATCTGAAATAATGCATCGCTTGTTCCAGGCTGCACGGTTTAATATGTATTGGCTGTAGACGCGAATAAACTGTTTTTCGAAGTGCCGAGGGCGTGGGCGTAGTAAGTATAAGCCTTGTGTCGCTCGGCGGCTCCTCCAGTGTTTTAAGTAACGCGTTTTGCGCTTCAGTGGTAAGAAGCTCGGCATTTTCAATAATAATTACGCGCTTAACTTCCCCCTTGCCTGTAGCTTTTAGCTTGAGGAAGGATTGCAGCTCCCTGATCCTCTCTATACCTATAGATTGAGAATCGGTGGTGACGTGAAGAATGCGGTACTCTGTGCGATCCTCGCCCAGTAATTGATTAGCAAGGTGATGTGCGATAAAAAACTTACCTGATCCGTAAGGACCTACTAGTGCAAGAGCGTGATGATTGCCGTCAAGGGCCTGTTCCAGATTTTGCCGGGTCAACGGATGCAAGAGCATATTATCCATATATACGCCCAAATTCTTTGAACTCCGGCGGTTCCGGAGTGGTGAATATGTGCTTTTCTCCATCAGGTAAAGTTATCTCCAAAGAAACTGCATGAAGGAGAAGCCTTTCGAACGGCTCTTGCCCGTACAGACTATCGCCTACTATAGGATGTCCTAGCTGTTTTAGATGTACGCGCAGTTGGTGAGTTCGCCCGGTAAGAGGCCTTAACAGAAGCTTGTCATGTTTAGCGTAGCTTTCAATAACTCTATACTCAGTCTGTGCGGTTTTACCGTTAGCTCCTGCCCGGAAAGTCTGTGGTCGTTTAGGGTTTCGTTCAATCGGCATATCAATAATAGCTGCCGGATCTTTAAGGTGGCCCCCAACGATTGCTATATAATTCTTTTTGACGTTGCGACCCGAAAATTGTTTTTGCAGCCATGATAGAGACGAAGAATTTTTAGCACAAATCATGACTCCAGATGTTGCCCTGTCTAGTCTGTGCACGATACCGGATCGCTCACCTTCTTGTCCTGTCTTTTCTCGTACGAACGATGCCACTGAAGGCTCATACCAATATCGTCCTCGGCTATGGCTGATTATTCCGGCGGGCTTGTTAATTACGAGCACGTCAGCATTTTCATATATGACCGGAAGGTCAATCGATTCAATCTGCTGGAGCTCGTCCGGATTAAAATCTATGGTGAGCATGTCGTCACGGCGGAGCTTCTGTCCGGGTTTAGCAAGCTTTTGGTTTACTAGTATATGTTTAGAATCAAAAAGAGTTCGAATGTATGCCCTGCTTAAAGCGGGTAGCGCTTCGGTAGCAACAATATCGGCTCGCCGTCCTGCCTGTGCTTCCTTTATGATAATTTTTGTTGTCATTTACCTGAGCCCGACAGCCTTTTGCACCCTCATAAGTGTTTGATTAGCGACTTCATTCATTTTTACTTCTGACGATTCCAACTTCGTAACTATGTCATCTTCTTTAACGTTCGAGAGTTTGCTTTGAAAATCACCCAGGAATTTAACTGCAGCCTCGGCTAACGCCGATTTGAGAGGACCGTACTGATCGTTGCCTACAAACGCTTTGCATACCTCACCTATTGTCTTGCCGCTTAAAAGAGCCAACAGGTCCATCATGTTGCTTATGCCTGGCTGTTCGGCGTGATTGTAGGCAATCCGGCCGTAACTATCTGTCGTGGCTCCCATGATCTTCTTGCGGGCTACGTCTGGCGAATCGCTGAGGAATAGCACTCCCTTGCCTGTTTCATCGCTTTTGCTCATCTTTTTACGCGGATCGGCCAGGTCTTTGATCCTTAACCCCTGGTCCTTCCCGAAAAAATTATGCTGCTGTTTGACCGGCTCGGGCACGACAAACAAGTCCTGCTTGAACTTCATGTTCAATCTCTGTGCTATATCACGGGCAAACTCTACATGCTGCGTCTGATCATCACCTACCGGGACATAGCTGGAGTTGTACAACAAAATGTCTGCGGCCATAAGAACCGGATAGTTGAATAGGCCAACACTTATTCGGTCTGCTGACATCTTGGCCGCCTTATCTTTAAACTGAGTCATGCGGCTCAGTTCGCCAAACCCAGTAAAGCAATCCAGAATCCAGGTCAGCTCGGAGTGAGCCGGTACATAACTCTGCCGGTAGATATACACATTGGGGTTATCCAGAGGCAGACCGGCTGCCACGAATATTTTTAAGTTGTTCATAATTTGTGCTTGCAACTTGTCGTGATCAATTTCGGTCGTGAAGCTATGCAGGTCTGGAATGAACATATTAATTTGAAATTCTTCCGAGTGTTCTTTGGCCATGTCAATAATCGGGTACATTGCTCCAAATACGTGGCCAATATGCAAATCATTATTTGCACGCAGCCCGGTCAAAATCACCTGCTTATTCATCTTGTTCATAATTATACATTGCCTTTGGATTATAATTGCTTATCCAGTTACGCCCTAGACTGTCGTGAATAAGTGCGGATGGGTCTCCGGCAGGCTGTGAAAAGCCTTAAGAAGCTTTTCCGTAACGGGACCTGGCTGCTCGGAGATATCGACACTGTCTACAGCCTTGCACCATGTAACCTCAACCGCCGTGCCACAGAAGAAAACTTCATCTGCGGTGTAGAGCTCGCTTCTATTTATATTTCTCTCAACTATCGTATGGCCCATGGCGGTCGCCAATTCAATTATAGTCTTGCGTGTTATGCCTTCCAGTATGTCCGCATCCAGAGAAGGCGTAATCAGAACATTATCCTTAACAATAAATATGTTCATAACAGCGCCTTCTCCCACATTGCCATGCTCATCCAGAAGAATAGCCGAATCATAGCCGGCGCGCTTAGCGTCATGTATAGCCAGTGCTGAGTTTAAATAACCTCCGGTTGCTTTAGTCCTGGGCGGCAGTGCATTATCACTATTGCGACGCCAGCTTGATACGCAAACCGAAAGCCCGCGGCTGTTATCAAAATAAGTATCCATATAAAGCATGTAAATAGCTAGGTCGTATGTCCCCTCGATACTTGGCGACAAATCAGTATCGCATCGATATATGAGGGGGCGTATATAGGTGGAGCTTGTAAGCTTGTTCTTACCAGCTAGACGCAATACATGCCTTTTGGCTGTTTCTATGTTGAGTTCATAAGGAAAGCGCAGGATCTTGCAACTGCGCTGCATACGTTCAAGGTGTTCTGTAAGACGAAAAATTTCGATTCCCTTGCGCGTTTTATAGGCTTTCATGCCGCCAAAAATGCCGCCGCCATAGTGAAGCGCATTGGTCATAATAGATACATTGGCTTTCTCGGTCGGCACAATTTTGCCATCTATAAATGCAAATGGAGCAGGCTTGTATGCCGGCATAACATTATCCTTCCGGGTACGATCCCAATACTTTACATGATTTTGCTGCGTCCATAAGCTCGGCTATGGTGGCCGCGATCTCAGGCTCCCGAACGTGCCCAGTGAAATCTATATAAAAGGCATAGTGATGGTCAGGATGTGGCTGTGATTCAAGCCGTGTTAAGCTCACATTGTGGGCTGCAAAAATCCCCAACAACTCATGCAGGGCTCCAGGCTTATCCTTTACTGTGCATACGACGGAAGTCTTATCATGGCCTGTTGGCTCCGCTTCCAGTTTGCTTAAGGCTATGAAACGTGTGGTGTTATCGGGTATGTCATTGATACCGGACACCACTATCGGTAGCTGATAAATTTCTGCCGCTTGCTTCCCTGCGATAGCAGCCGATTGCGATTCTTTGGCGGCTAAAGCTGCTGCCTGGGAATTGCTGACCTCATTAACAAGTGTGGCTTGCGGTAAGTGATGCTGTAGCCATTCTCGGCACTGGCCGAGCGCCTGCGGGTGGGCATGTACGGTACGTATATCAGATAGCGAGGCAGCATGCGAAAGCAGCTCGTGACTGATCTGCATAGTATACTCGGCAATTATGTGAAGACGCGTGTCGAGCAACAGCTTGTGGGTTTCTGTGACACCGCCTTCAGATGAGTTTTCAAAAGGTAGCAAGGCTACGTCCGCAGTGCCGCCTTCTACTGCCCTGGTTGCTTCGTGCAGCGAGATCTCGGGTATGAATTCTGATGTTGAACCAAAGAGCTTAACCGCGGCCTCGTGGCTATACGTTCCTTCGGGGCCTAGGTATGTTACTTTAAGCGACTGTTCGAGGTTTCGGCAGGCACCGACGATTTCTTTAAAAATAGATACTACCGCAGTGTCGGGCAACTGGCTGTCGTTAAGCTTGCAGACACGGCTCATAATCTCGGCTTCTCGGCCGGGTTTATAGATAAAACCATCTTTTTTAGCCTGCTTTACTTCGAGCGCGATATTAGCACGCTCTTTCAGCAGAGTTAGTATGTTCTCGTCTAGTTTGTCAATTCTTTTTCGTATTTCATTTAGTGTGTCGGATTGATTCATAGATTATCCTTATCGAGGTTGCGGTTAATGTTTTCAAAGGCGGTTACCAGATGATCGCGAACCTCTTTGGCATACGGATTGCCGAGTTGAATAGTTCTGAACAGCTCATAACTGTGTTCCTTTTCTATGTCATGAAGCTTAATAAGCTGCTGATAGTAATTGGTCGAGAGCTGCAAATGCGGCATTTTTAAATCAAGAAGACCACGGCCGATAAAGAATGTAAGCGCATGTACCCAAGCCATTTCCTTGTCGTGCTCCTCAGGCGACATTTTTATGACTTCTAAACCTATCGTGTCAATAAAGAATGCTTCTAAGCTGCCAAAACCGTCACCTTCCAGCTCGTGCCAAACAATTCTTTTGCCATGGGCATTATCGCGCCCGTGGAGGCTTTGCGGACCAAACAGCGGGTGAGTAGCCAGAAGCATGCACCGGCCCCTGAGGATATTTCTCATTATCTGCGCGGGAATGACTTTCACCGAGCAGACATCCATTACTATAGCGCTCGGGGAAACCAGCCCAGCTAGATTTAGACAATCTTCCTCAAGCTGCGCCAGTTCATTGGCTAGTACAATGACATCGCAAGACGCGATATCTTCAAGTGAACCGATAGTCGTGTTTTCGGGCAAATCGGCCCTAGCAAGCTGCCGCCGGCTTGAAACCGTTATAGGCGCATGCGGCGAAATTATAGTTGTTAAAACCTTTCCAAACGATCCGTAGCCGATGATTCCAAAGCGTAAACTCATACTGACTCCGATAAAGCGGTAATTTGCATATAGTGTATTAGTAACAGTGCTTTTCGCATAGTACTTTTCAGGCCTTGGTCATGTTAAGCGCCGACAGCTTCATATCATAAAGCTGCAGTATCCCGTTTAGTGCCACATCGGGCGGCATGACGGGATCTGTCGGGCTGTGTGCCGCGCTGGCCTCGATTATAACGCCGAGCGGTAGCTCGCCATAGTCGGCTCCGATCCGGATAACCGAATTAAGGCAAGCGATTTGTCCGACTAT
>CBKXXB010000032.1:0-6150 GCA_966685145.1 uncultured bacterium
TCCTTGCCACCGTGCTCTTTGTGCTTAACCTTTGAAAAATCAACGTGGAAGCCTATGTAAAAGAAGCTTATTGAGCCTGCCCAGAGAATAGCGGGCAGCAGAAGCGGCCAATTCATTTCCGGCAGCGTCATAAGAGCAGCTACCCCACAGATTTGTAGAGAATAACTAATAAGTATGGCGTGTTTAGGCCCCAGCCTGGCTACGGCATAGCCTGCGGCTACATCCCAAAATGTTCTACAGGCAAAGTAGATAGCGTAAAAGGCCGTTACCTCACTAAGGCTATACCCAGTCTTGATGAGAAATACCGGCACAAAAATACCGATCAGACTTAGAGCTAAGCTGCGAAACATCATACTGACATATATTTCGCCGAGCTCGTCAAAGCTGGCACCACGCCAAAAGTGCCGATGCTTAAGAAGCCTGCGTATGATATTTCTGAACATTTTGTTTGTGTTTAATAACTCCTATTGAGTGTACCACAAGCTTCACATTTGGATGCGGCGCTAGGAAATAGTAAAGAGCAAGCGCAGCGTACAAATAGTACGACAAGTGAGCGATGAGCGTTACTGATAACGAGCTGCGCCAAGAACAGCAGCGGAGTGGTCAGGTTTGCTGGACAGCAAGCTGCTGTGGTGCGAAACTTGTGACATGCATATATTCTTTAGCGGAATTGGCGGAACGGCCATCGGACCGCTCGCGCTCATAGCTAAACAAGCCGGATACACAGTGTCAGGCTCTGACAAACAGGATTCCCAATACATCAGCTACTTGCGCAAGAAAGGTATCTTGGATATACATATCGGTCAGGACCGTGATTCCATTCAGCATATACACGAAACAGACCCGATTGACTGGTATGTTTATTCTTCGGCTGTGTCCATAGAAGATCCTGAAGCGCCTGAACTTCTGTACTGCCAGGAACAAAACATTAAGACTAGCAAACGTGACGAACTGTTAAATCGAATACTGCAGGATAAACACTTAAAACTCCTTGCCATTGCCGGCACACATGGTAAAACGACAACTACGGCCATGGTTATCTGGCTTTTTAAAAAGCTGGATTTACCTATAAGTTATTCAGTGGGGGCTAAAATCAGCTTCGGTGATATGGGCCAGTATAGAAAAGGCTCAAAGCATTTTGTTTACGAGTGCGATGAATTTGACCGTAACTTTTTGGCTTTTGAGCCTTCCTTAAGTGTAATAACAGGTGTTACGTGGGATCACCACGAGATCTTTCCAACACGCGAAGACTATCAAGAGGCCTTTAAAGAATTTATTGAGCAAAGCGAGTGGACGATAATTTGGGATGAGGACTACGACTACTTGGAGCTGCAGCCGAGCGCACACTATAGCGTGCTTGACTCGGGCGAGAGCATTATTCAGGATATACGCTTGCCGGGCCAGTACAACCGGCTCGATGCATGGTTAGCCGTACAAGCCGTTTACCACCTTACTAAGATACCGGTGGCGCAACTTATCAATCACGTTAACCAATTTCCTGGCCTCCAGCGGCGCATGGAACAAATCGTGCCCAATCTCTATAGTGATTACGCCCACACTCCCGAAAAAATACGTGGAGCGATGAGCGTAGCCCTGGAAATGGCAACTGGAAAGCTACAGGACGTGGTGGTGATTTATGAGCCGCTGACAAACCGCCGGCAACACTACATGCTTGACAGCTACGGTGATTGTTTTGCTGGCGCCAAGAAAGTTTACTGGCTGCCGAGCTACCTAGCTAGAGAGGACCCCGAGCAGCGCATCATCCCGCCTGAAGAGCTTATAAGCCGCTTGAGCAATCCCGAAATTGCCGAACCGGGCGAGCGTGGCCAGCACCTAAAACACGCTATTCAAAAACACCTTGACCAAGGCGACATGGTCGTCTGTATAGCTGGCGGTGGCGGAGACAGCTTGGACGAATGGATCCGGGCCCAATTTAATAAAGCGGAGTAGTAGTTGTGATTAGCAAGTACGTTACCTACAAAGTAAAGTCCACCGAGCTTGAAACAGTCACTGCGGCTATTAAAACTTTCCTGTCTCAAATCGAAGCTAACGAACCAGATACTGTTTATGAGGCTTATCAATCCGACAATAAGTTAAACTTCATGCATATTATGCATTTCAGTAGTGCAGAAGCGGCAGAGCAGCACAGTAAGTCAGACTACACTAATGAGTTTGTAGAAGTACTGTACCCGCGTTGCGATGTTACTCCTGTTTTTACAGATATCGCGCCCGTAAATGGCCTATGAAGAAAATCTATTTCGGTTGCTCAATTGCTGGCGGCAGAGATCATGCGCACTTGTATGCAGATATCGTCAGCATCATTAAGGCTTCAGGCGCTCAACTACTCAGCGAAATGTTTGCCGACAAAGTGCTGAGGCCAGAAGTAGGTATGAAGATGGATCCTCGATTCGTATGGGAGCGAGACATAAAATGGATAGATGAGGCCGATGGACTCATCATGGAAGTAACACAACCTTCACTTGGCGTTGGCTACGAGATTGCAACAGCCGAAAACCTGAATAAGCCTATACTAACTCTCTTCTATGCGCCGTCAGGCAAGCGGCTTTCACCCATGATTGCCGGAAGCCCTAACATAACTGTTTTCCAGTATTCGGACGTTAACACCATAAAACCGGCAGTTCAGGAGTTTATTGGCAGGCTGCACTAGCCAAAAGCTGACTTCTCTTGATGAAACTGCCCAATATCAATCTACTTTACTGAGGGTGATACTCTTGGCGCGGCGCCTCAGGAAAGCTAACCGAGTCAAACAAGACAAACATAGTAGGCTTGGCCATATAAAATTTGTGCGGGTTCTTGCCTGAACGTATGTCTTCAAGCAATGTAGCTTCACGCTTAAGCTGCTTTATGTAGAGCTTGCTTGCCCTTTCTTCATCCTCTCCGGACAGTAGCCTAGCTACTCCTTCAAACTGTAAGCCTCTAACACCGTTCTTAGGATGGGGTTCTTGAGAATAAGCCATTGTGCCGGCTACTTTTGGGTTCTTTGCGATATCATGCGAGTGCCTGCGTTCCGGCAATGAAATCCAGTACATATTCCAATCTTCATCGTAGGCATAGTACACCGTACATGCCCAGGGCTGACTTTTAAAGCAGGTAGCCAGCTGCATCATCCGAGTCTTTTTAAGGTACTCGGCAATCAGTTCTTTTAATCTCGCTTCGTTATCTATTCCAGCCATATTCGACATATCTTACACCTTTCATTGATTGAGTTAGGGCATATGCAGTGTAATCCATTGTATTTTCCGGTAAATTGTCGAGGTCGAGCCAAGCAATTTTGCTGTGTTTATTGGGTTCGCCATTTATCGGTTCTCCCTGCCACTTGTTTGTTGCAAAGAATATATCTATCCGCACATGGTCCCCACAGTTGCGGTGCATGGTAATCAAGTGATTCAAGTCCATAGGGTCAACTGTCACTCCCACTTCCTCTAGGGCCTCGCGGACTGTGGCTTGGCTAAAACTTTCCATGGCCTCAACGTGCCCGGCCGGCAAACTATAATTTCCATCCTGATATCCCGTATTACTACGAAGTACAAACAAAGCTTTAGTGCCTTTCTTTAGCACTAAGTAAGTACAGGGAACATTAGTTGTACCGGTCATCTGTTGTCGCCCTTGCCTTTAATGACGCCACGGCTCTGGCGGCTGGCTAGTTTGTTAATGTTCTTCTCTGCGATATCATCGAATGATAGCCCCAAGCTATGTGCTAGGACCGCGATGTACCAAACAACATCACCTAGTTCCTTGGAGATCTCAGCCAGATCTTCTTCTGTAATGTTGCCGTCCTTGTAGGCGACGATTTTCTTCCACTTCTCGGCCACCTCACCGGCTTCGCCTACCACGCCCAGCGCCCAGATGGTCTTCTCCATCAGGCTTTCCGGATGCTTATGAGCAGTCCTAAGGGCTAGCTTCTGATACTCATCAAACGTCATCGGACACCTCTCCTGTTTCACTTATTCTAACAGCGCCTTGGCGTAAAACCTCTACCGCATCATCGACAATACGAATTACGGTGGAGGGCTTTCTGCCCGATAAGTCTCCACCGTCAATGTAAAAGTCTATGGAATCTCCGAAGTAATCTCTAGCCTGCTTTATGTTTGCCGCTTCGGGCGAACCGGGTTGATTTGCACTGGTCGTAAGCAGCGGCCCGGTTTCTTCTAAAAGAGTAGTGAGTTCCGCGCTTTTGGGTATACGTATGGCAATACCGGACTTACCAAGGTGAATGTATTCAAGGTCTTGAGATGGGATAACAATGCTGATCGGGTTTGGCCAAAAGTGCTGTACGGCTTTTAAATACCGCGCTTTTATACCCAGCTCGGTTAGCTGGTCTATGTTTGCCGCTATGACTGTACCCGGCTTGTTATCGCGCCTCTTGAGATTGTACAGCCTAGTTACGGCGCTTTTGTCGGCAGCGCGGCAGGACAGACCATACACTGTATCAGTTGGCAAGACACCCACAGCACCATCGTTGAGCAAACGTATAACTTCTGAATTGTCTATTGTATAAATTGTTGCCATAAGCTTTGTATCAAACCCTAATCTCTATATACTTTATCAATAATGGTGGATCTAGTATTAATGAATATTACTGCGAAGCTTGAAGAAATCGCTTCTCTGATTGCTGATTGGTTTAATCAGCATATCGTCAATATACTTGTTATTCTTGTCGGTGCGTGGCTTGTCAGGCACTTTGGCACGCGGCTCTTCAGCCGCCTGCTTAAGCATACTGTACGGGCAGATCTTTACCCCACAAAAGCAGACCGTGAGAAACGCATTAAAACGCTTAACAGTTTGGTTGGCGCTTTCACTAGAGCAGCGGTCTATGTGATTGCGGCAATCTTGTTAGTCGGAGAAATTAACCCAAGCTACACTGCGGCTCTATTCACAAGTGCGGGCCTTATCGGAGCGGCAATTGGGTTTGGCGCGAAAGACATTATCAACGATTTCGTTAGAGGCATCTTCATTATTGTCGAAAACCAGTATAGAATTGGCGATATTATCAGCGCGGCAGGTGTTAGCGGTATAGTCGAGGATATAACTATCCGCACCACCGTACTACGTGATCTGGACGGGGACGTGCATCATATACCGAACGGCTCTATTGGAGTGACAACCAACAAAACAGCTGAATACAGCCAGGTTAACGAAGATATAATGGTCGGCTACGGAACGGATACAGCTAAGCTCGAGCATGTTATCAAGCACGTCGGCGAAGAAATTGCAGCCCATGTAGATTTCAAGAATAAAATTATAGAACCGCCTCACTTTGAGCGAATAATTTCCTTTGCCGATAACGGTATAGTGGTCAAAATCCTGGCTAGAACTACACCCGGTGATCAGTGGCTGGTAAAGGGCGAGCTGTACAAGCGGCTGAAGGCCGCCTTTGAGCGCCACGACATAGAAATCCCCTACCCGCAACTGGTGCTACACGAAACCAAAAAGGCTAAACGCTAGTTCTATGAAGGTTTTGCGTACTGCATAATAACAGGATGTTCTTTGATTAGCTTTAGCTGGTCCTTGCACCACCATGACCACTCGTTTTCTTTGTCATTCTCGGCAGTTTTTATGTAATCTTCCCATTTCATCCACCTATAATTAGCAACCTCTTCCGGGTTCGGGTTGGGCTTGCTATCGGCGCGGGCCACGTAGATAGGGCAGAACTCATGCTCAATGACACCGTTAAACGGCGGTGTTTTATAGATATAGTCGGGTACAATCACTTGAAAGCTTCGAGCCTTCATACCAAGCTCATAATCCAACCTTCTTTTGATTGCTGCTATAATCTCTTCACCGGGACCTGGATGTCCGCATACAGAGTTGCTCCATACCCCCGGCCAAACCTTTTTAGTGTGAGCTCTTTGCGTGACTAAGAATCGCCCTCGATCGTCAAACACATAGCAGGAAAAAGCCAAATGGAGCAGCGTAGAAGCATTGTGAGAAGTTAGCTTCTCGCCAACCTCACCAGTAGACCTACCGTTCTCATCTACGAATACAATAAGTTCTTGCATATTATTATTGCCGTCTCCTCGTGGGTCTAGTATAGAGGAACCCGGCTACACCATCACGAACAAGAACGCCTTTCATATAATTACATTTCTCATAAGAGAGAAAATACATTACAATGTAACAACTTATGAG
>CBKXXB010000033.1:0-5860 GCA_966685145.1 uncultured bacterium
AGGGGTGATTCCATCTGCTTCGGGCATAGTTGTTCCAAACTACATCAAGCCACTAAAGCGGGCTATAATATATCTAACGAGCAGTTCTCTCATCCCTGATAATTGACAAAATCACCTCTGTTTGCTACTATACTGTGAGCTTTTTGTTCTGCTTATTTTTAGAGGAAAGAGCAGGGCCGATCCGCCTCTTGGGCGGAGGCGAATTTATTTCGCCAGGTCCGATGAGGAAACCTCTGGTTGTCTCATTACCGACGCGGGGTAGAGCAGTGGCAGCTCGTGTGGCTCATAACCACAAGGTCGCAGGTTCGAGTCCTGCCCCCGCTACCAAGAAAAATACCTCAGCCTTTTGGCTGGGGTGTTTTTCTTGCTGGGCCAGGCCCGAACCTGAAGAGTGAGCGAAGCGAACAACAGGTTCGTGTAGCGACTGAAGGACGCAGGTGCTTGCACCGAGTACTGGAAGGAGCGGATATAGTCGGGCGCATAGCTTCGACGCCTGACTGCCCCCGCTACCATTCTGCTCGTGCTTGTATGTCAGTACATAAACTGAGATAATGTCAAATATGAGTGATGAAAAAGGTCCCGGTGCCGGTGACGTTGCGCCTCCTCCTGAGGAGAGCGGCGACCTCCTCCCGCAGTCAGATACCCCCGACGCGTTAGCAGCCCCTGAAGAATGGCTAAAAGTGTCTGACGTTGCGAAGCTGCTGGGCGGGTTAGCCTCTACTAAAACGATTTCGCGCTGGGCTGATCAGGGTGATATACCTCACAGCGTAACCTTAGGTAAGCACCGGCGTTTCCGCCGCTCTGATGCGGAGGCCTTAAGAGATAAGCTTATCCCACCCGAAGATTCTTAAACGCCGCTTCTTTATATTGACTCTCTAACGGTCTTTAAGACAGGGCTAAAGGTATTTGGCTAGAAAGATAAAAAGTATATAGCTTCTTCAGATGGTTTCATGGAGAGGCCAGGAAATAATGAGGATTACGCCATTCGGGAAAATGTGCGGCGATCGTAGGAGAAACTGCGTGCTGTCGCTTTGGCTTGTTGCCTTACGCACCAAAGCTCTTTAACCATCTGCCGACCGTGATGCAATGGCCGGACGGTGGAGCCATCTTTAGGGCTGACTGGCACCGGCACCGGTCTTACGGTATAGCCGCTTCTTCGCGCACCGTATAAGATCTCCCGGTCAATGCCAAAACCATTCGTTTGACTGTGTCTAAATAAGTCTAAAGCCACTGCGCTTCTAAAAGCTTTGGTCCCGCATTGTGTATCACTGATACCGGTAGGCAATATCAGCTCCCCAACGATACTGACCGCCCGGCTGCCGAGCCTGCGTAGAAGCTCTTCATGCTGATCCGAGCCGGCCAAGCGCTGCCCTATAGCAATATCAGCTGTTCTATCAAGTACCGTCTCTATGAGGCGCACTACATCATGAGGGGCAAACGAGCCATCTGCATCGCAAAATGCCCTCACGTCCGAGCCGTTGGCGGCTAGCATGCCCGCGCGCAAGGCAGCGCCCTTGCCGCAGTTTTGTTCTAGCCTCAACACGTCGACGCCCGCTATGCGGGCAATATCAGCTGTTCTATCACGAGAGCCGTCGTCTACCACCAATATTTCGTGCTCTCCCGGATAACGAGCGTCTAGAAAGAGTTGCAGATCGTCCAGAGGTTTTTGTATTCTTTGCTCTTCGTCTTTAGCCGGAATAATAATTGACATCAAGGGCGTGCTTTCATTGGTAGCAAGCGGTGCTCTAGAAGGTGTGGCTAAAACAGACATCTTAAGAACTCACATTCCTATTATGTATATTATACAATAACTGATATATATAATCAATATACGAAACTATAAATTCTTACGTATGGCAAAACACAAAAAGAAAAGTGTCGGGCCAGGGCTGTGTAAACTCAAAGAAGCGCCTCGCACTTCTGGTGTTAAAATGATGAGGATGCTAGCGTTAGAACTATTAACCTGGTGGTACGGAAAAGGTTGGGTACAGCTCGCCAAAAACATGTATCGCCGCCTGATTCGCACTTCGCACGTATTCTCTGTGCCTATTCTGGTGCGCACCCTTTTTGCGCCGTGGCGCCGTATTGTCACTAACCGTGGCACCGGGCTTGATAGTGCCGTTAGAGCTGTCACGGATAATATGGTCAGCCGCGGAGTCGGTTTCATGGTCAGGCTGCTTACGCTGCTGACGGCGTCAGTTGTCATTACTTTGGTAATGATCCTGGCTGTAATTGAAATAATACTTTGGCCGCTTTTGCCTGTGGCTGTTATAGCGGCACTCATAAAAGGAATTGCCGGATGAGCAGCGGCGAGATCGACCTTAATTCTGTGCGGGCTAAAAAGGCCCGACTGGCCCGTTCTATCGGCAAGACCGGTTATCGCTTGTTGCTGTTTATGGCGGTGGCTTTATGTATTTTCAGTGCTTCCCTGTTTATAAGTGAGCTTTCGGTCCGGGGTGCATACCTGGCGTTATCGTTAGGCCTGGCGTTGTTAGTGTTAGCTACGTGGTACAAACGGGACCTTGATCTATTGCCACCGACGGGCGACAGGCTTGGTGACCGGCTTTCGGGCCCGACTTTAGGCAGGCTGCCTGTAAACAAGCCCCTTACTCCGCAAATCGTTTGGGGAGCGCTGTCAGGGCACTGGCAAGCATTATTTATTACCAACCACTTTTTACTAGTAGCTACCCAGGTAGTAGAAGAGCTGAGCGATCAAGAAGAAGACATGAAGATTGCTTGGGACAAGGCTGCCCAGCTGGCAACTGGCATGGACAGCAAGACAATTGAGCCGGCACATGTCATCGCTGCAATACTACTGACTTCGTCGAATATTGAGGCTTGGTTAACACGCAGGAAGTTGTCACTGCAGGATGTAGAGACGGTTGTTGCCTGGCTTGGGCGTGTTTTGGAAGTCTCCCGTACAGAAAAACCGTACTTTGGCGGTATAGGACGAGATTGGGCAAACGGTTTCACTCCGCAATTGAATCAGTATGGGCACAACATCAGCCTGGCACTTGAAGGCGGCGGGGCTAACTTCGGCTGGCTGACTACCTCTCCTGGTGTGACGGCAATCAAAAGCGCCTTTTCGCAAGGCGCATCCGCGGTAGCGCTGATCGGTCAGCCGGGAGTCGGCAAGACCAGCCATGTCTACGCGCTTGCCCAGCTCTTGCTTGCCGAAAAGAATGACCGCAATCTGGAGCATCGGCAAGTAGTGAGCCTGAGTCCTTCGGTTATTTTGTCACGTGCGCGGGGTCCAGGTGACCTGGAGCGTATCATTATGACTCTGATGCAGGAAACGGCCCATGCCGGACATATAATTCTGTTCCTAGATGATGCCCAGCTTTTCTTTGGCAGCGGAGTCGGTTCATTTGACGCTACGCCGATTTTGCTTCAAGTCGTTCAGTCACATGCCGTTCAGCTAATATTCGCTATGACTCCTAATGACTACCAGGAGCTTAAGACGCGCAATTCGGCTTTTGCAACACTACTTACGCCGGTTATGCTCGGTGAACCTGACGAAGCGGCAGTCATGCGGATATTAGAAGACACCGCACTCGGGTTTGAGCATAGGCACGGCGTGCTCGTAGCCTATGAGGCACTCAAGGAAGCTTACCGCCTAAGCGGGCGTTACGAGCAAGAGGTAGGCTATCCCGGCAAAGCTATACAGCTGCTGGAACGCTCGTTGCCCCATGCTGATGAACATCATATTGTCACAGCTAGCTCTATTCAGCAGGCAATTGAGCAAACTCACGGTGTCAAGGTCGGTGCCGCCGCTCCTATAGAGGCTGATGTTCTGCTCCATCTGGAAGACAAAATTCATCAGCGAATGATAAACCAGACCCGCGCCGTGAAAGTCGTCTCCAATGCGCTGCGCCGTGCACGTGCCGGCGTAGCCAATCCCAACCGTCCCATTGGCAGCTTTCTTTTCCTCGGGCCTACCGGCGTCGGTAAAACCGAACTGGCTAAAGCTATAGCTGCTGAATATTTCGGTTCAGAGGACAATATGATCCGGCTGGACATGAGCGAATACCAGCAAGCTGACGACGTTAACCGCCTGTTGTCGGACGGCAGCGGCAAGGCTGCAAGTCTGATTATGTCGGTTCGTCAACAACCGTTTAGCGTTGTGTTGCTAGATGAAATAGAAAAAACTCACCCCAACATCTTGAACCTACTCCTGCAGATGCTTGATGAAGGCCGGTTGACTGACATAGGCGGGAAAGCCGCATCGTTTAAGGACTGCATTATTATCGCTACTTCAAATGCCGGCGCGCAGACTATACGGGACCGGATTGCCGCAGGTGAATCACTGAAGAGCTTTGAGTCGGATTTCTTTGACGAACTAATAAAGAGCAACCAGTTCAAGCCCGAGTTGCTTAACCGTTTTGATGAAATGGTTCTCTTCCGCCCGCTTAATCAAGAGGAATTAGCGCAAGTCGTAGGCTTGATGATGCAGGGAATTAATAAGACGCTGGCCCAGCAAAATATTACAGTTGAGCTGACACAGGCTGCCGCTCTTGAAATTGTTGCCAAGGGTTATGATGCTCGACTGGGCGCTCGCCCGATGAGGCGGATGCTGCAACGCACCGTGGAGGATATTGTTGCTAATCGTATACTTTCCGGTTCTGCTAAGCCTGGTAACCATGTTACGTTAGATGTTGCTGATCTCGGGCTGTAGTAGTCTTGGCGTTCCTAACCCAATTAAAATAACCACTCTACTTCTATAATAGTTGCCAATGTTGTAATCTTTATACATGAATAAAAAAATGTCTGAACGCCGCCTAGCCGAAAATCAGGTCTTGTTCAGGCAAAAAAATGAGCAAGTAGCTAGTGACTTAGAAGCGCTTAAGAAAGCCGCGGAATCAGAAGGCCGGGGTTCTTTGGTGCCGGACTCTGACGTGCCTCTTCACTTTTACTGCGAGTGTTCGAATACTGATTGCCGCCAAAGGATAATTCTTACGACAAGCCAGTACAAGGAACTGCACCAGAATAGCAGCCAGTTCATACTAGTAACCGGGCATGAAGTGCCCAATATTGAGCGTGTAGTATTTAGAAATGACAAGTATGAAGTTGTAGAAAAGTTTCAAACTCCGCCGCCGGCTCCGAAAAGGAAGATAACTTAAATCAATAACCTGTCTTGGCCGCTTACGTGTAAACAGGTTGTTTATCCTATGCACACTTCATAGACTGAATAAAAGCAACAATTCTCACAGACACGTTTAAACAACTTTTGTGTAATTAACCCATGCACAGAGAAAGGAGGTTATATGCAAAAGTTGAACGTTCTGGCATTCGGTACTGTATCTCTCGGCCTAACTACGCTTGGTCTGGTGTGGCAGAATTACTACCTCGATTTGCTTGTAAGCTCCGGCGGGGGATTCTTGTTAATTCGCGTTATGGCAGTAGCTTTTATGCTGGCGTATGTTTTCCGCCCTCAAGCTCGAAACCATCTTGCCCAATCAGCTATGAGAAGCCTGGGTATAACCTTGCTCATATTCGGGCTGGTCACGTTCTTTTCGCCAACGTTCTTGGGCCACTTCAATAGTTATATTCCCTTTGGTGACACGTTGTTATTTATCGAAGGCGGTATCTTAGCTACATTGCTAAGTCTTGAACTACCGGTGCACGGGCCATCTCTAATGGATAAAAATTTGAAGTATCTAGCTGTGCTTCTGGCCGCGCAACCAAGAAAACTTCTGCCAACAACCCGGTCCTAAATAGACGGTAATTCGTTAGCCAGGTTTTTAGTGAGCAACCGGGTGCTTGATAATACTTGAGCTTATGTGTCAGACTATGGTCACAAAGCAAAAACAAAAATGTCCAGGCACTCAACACATCACTACCGTCATCAACGCAAAAAAGC
>CBKXXB010000034.1:0-5792 GCA_966685145.1 uncultured bacterium
TAAGTCAAACGTATAATTTCTAGACCTAAGTCACTAAAAAGGTAAAAGATATTACCCCCGCAAGACTTTTCAATTTCTAAAACATTCTTTCTGGATGGCCGTAAAAATCTAGGATTCTCCGTGCTTTTTCTTAGGTAGCAAGTTGTTTTTTGACTAATTCTGCTACCTGACGCGGTGTCATGTCGGCCTTAAGAATAACAGCGCTTACGCCAAGCTCTTTTATGCTTTCCGGAAGCTCCTGCTCACCCATATTAGTCAGTACGACCACCTTTGTATTCTTGCCCCATGATGTTTTTCGCAGTCGCTCCAGCATTTCGTCCCCACGCATCTCAGGCATCATAAGATCTAGGAGAATAACATCGGGCCGCATTTTTCCTGCCAGTTCCAGGCCAAGTTTGCCGTTCTCGGCTGTTTCTACCTCATAGCCTTCCGTTTCAAACTTGATACGGTACATCTGGGATATTGCTTGGTCATCTTCAATAATTACTATTTTGGTCATAGGGTTATGCTAGCACACTTACGGGCTTGACTGGTTAGAGGCGAGAGTTCCGGCAACGATATCGGCAAGCTGGTTATGAACCAGGTTCGCTTTAACGATGTAACGATCTATTCCTAGTTCCCTCATGCCTTCCGGCGCTTCAGACTCACTAATGTTCGTCAGAACAATAACTTTAATATTCCTGCCCCAGTCGTGCTTGCGCATTTGCGCCAGTACCTCGTCGCCGGATAATTGAGGCAGCATAATGTCCAATAGTACGACGTCAGGAACGACTTCTCGTATGAGAGAGAGTGCTGATAACCCGTCGTATGCTACCCTGCAATCATGATTGGCCAGCTGCATTCTTGTCTGGTAAATCTCTGCCAGCATCTGGTCATCTTCGACGATTACAACCTTGGCCATGTACCCGTCCTCGTTATAGTGGTATCACTTGCTTTAGCTGTATTTTAAGTCTCTTCTTTGGTCTTTGCAATTTTATATACGCGGCAGCGAGAGTACGATGCTCATGCTGTATAGTAAAAGGCATTAGAACTGTAGATATAAAATATTATGGGCCACAAAAAGTTAGTTCTGTCTGACCCAAGCCTGGATTATCCTGACTTCTTGAAAAAAGCAGTAAGATCAAAACTGGCGAACAGTCATGACGAATCACCGGCAGTTTTCGATGCGCAACAGCGCCGCGGCCAAGATCGGCTGCAAGATTTAGTTATAAAAAATCCGGGCATTGCGGTAATTGACAACTATGCTGAGCTGTATGCTGAGCTGCTCCTTAGTAAGAATGCCCATTTGTATAGGGCAAATTATGATGTGCAGGTCGCATCTATACAGAAGTTATTGCAAGAACACTATGGCAACAGACCATCGTGGACGCTGGGTTCGTGGGTGTTTTTCCCTTGGAAGAATCAATTAGTCCACATACTTGAACAGGAAGATTTTGAGGCGCTCAGAACTATTCGTAACCGCGACTTGATAACTGCCGACGAGCAGCAAAGGTTATTCGAATTTGAAGCCGCTACGTTTGGTATGAGTGTCGGCAGCGCCGGTGCTCTAGCACTTGGCATTACAGGTATATCAAGGCGTCTGAAGCTTGTTGACGGCGCAGTAATAAGCGGGTCAAACCTTAACCGTATTTTGACTGGAGTATCAAGTGTAGGCAAAAGTAAGGCGTTAATTATCGGTCAGCAGATATACGAGATGAATCCTTACGCTACTATAAATTACTTTGACAAGGTTACTGCGGATAACATTGACGCGATCTTTGATAAGCCATGGCCAGTCAAACTGGCTATTGATGAGATAGACGACATAGAAATGAAAGTCCGTATACGAGTTGAGGCGCGTAAGCGTAAGCTTCCAGTAATTATGGCCACCGAACTTGGTGATACGGTGATGCTTGACGTTGAGCGATTTGATTTGCATCCTGACCGCCCGCTGTTTCATGGTCTAGTGCCAAATATTGAATCAGTCTCAAGTACTCAGCTTCAAAACTACCGCGAATGGACCAAGCGGGCCGTAAAAATCATCGGGCCGCACAATATGCCGATAAAAATGCAGAAATCACTCCTTAAAATCGGTTCAACAATTGTTACGCATCCCCAGCTTGGATCAACCGTAATGATGACCGGAGGCGTTCTGGCCTTTGCTGCTAAGAATATTGCCCTTGGTGAGCCGCTAGAATCAGGCAGATACGTTATTTCTCTAGAAAAGGCAATGTTGGCGGATCATAAGACCAGGTCTTACAAACGACAGCACAAGAAACACACCAAAGTTATACATTCCGCTATTGAATCTATGTAAGAAGATCTTCAGCGGCAACTCGCGGCGAATAGTGACGACGGGGACTGCCTTTGCCGGTTCGCAACATGCAAAGCAGGCGCTGTTTAGTACCTAGCATCTGTTCAATGTCTTCATGAAAATTTGACGCTTCAACCAGAGCTGCCGAAGTTGCTTGAGAAAGGCCAGCTTGCTCTAGTGTTAGGCTGACACGTAAATACGTGCGTCCGACCTCAAGCCAGTAATCGGGCATATCGCCCGCGGCAGTTATGGCAATGATTGCACTGGCTGATTCCCAACGCTTCTTTTCGAGTTTAGCTTCATACTTTAAGCCCAGGCCTAACCTTATAAACCACGGCTGTAAAAAACCCACAAGAGCAGGTAAATAAAGGCTACGAACAGAGATACCTCGCTTGTTCATTGACCATGGAAGTACCAAGTAACGACTAAGCTCGTGCCTGAACGCGGGATTACTGAGTGCCATAGCTATTCCTTGTGATGTAAGTTTGGCTACTTCTTGTATCCGGGATTCATCATCTATAACCTTAACTTCAACATCCGGCGAAGCGGTTGCTTTTTGCAGTTGATTAATTAGATCGCTGCTAATGGTGGTTGACCTGTAGATGCTTCTATCGCTGCAACGGTGTTGCAGAGCTTTAATCAGTTTTATGTAACTTGCTTCCTTATCTTTACTTGGTCTCAGTTCTACATATGCAGCATTGTCGCGTAACTGAACCGACGCCATTTCTATACCGGCTGATTGTGCGCCTATGCCAAGGGCTTCTACGAAAATGCCCAAACTTATAATGGTTTGTCTGCCGGTCGGATCTCCTGAGGATAGTTTATGTGCGGGATCTATACTAACGACTAACCCTGACTCGCCTTCTTTCACGACCCAAGGCTGTGTATTATGGACGGACGGCGCTAAGCGGGCGACCCGCAGTATAGAAAGTGCTGTTTCTGAAACAGAGCCTGAAAGAGTCATAGGAACAAACCGGTGTCCGATATTACTATGGAGAGTTTAAGCATTATGATTTATTATAGTGTATAGCGAAATTAAAAAGTGCCTGAACTATTAAGTAAAACTAAAACTAACCTAAAATGGACCATTCGTTTCCTGTATCTAAGCGCTCATTAGAGCTATTCAGAAAAGCTGCACGTGAACTTCCGGCATATAAACACTTTTTAGAAATGAAGAGGTTTGATGCGGATAAAGTTCAAGATGTTGATGATTACAGTCTAATACCTTTAACTAGCAAGAAGGGATACCTTCAGCTCTTTCCCCACAAAGATCTAGTTTGGGATACGGACTGGAATGCGCCGCTGTGGTTTTGTTCTACTTCCGGTTCTACCGGTGAGCCGTATTACTTTCCGCGTAACGATGAATTAGCGCGACAGGCATCTGATTTTGCTCGGGATTTTATTAAGTATTCGTCATACGGTAAGACCCGGACTCTTGTCATTATGGCTTTTGGCATGGGCGTATGGATCGGCGGCGTTATGACACTCAGGGCGTTTGAAATCGCAGCCCAAGAGCTTGGGTCGCCAACTTCTTTCTTACCCACAGGCTATAACAAACAGGAAATTTTCAAAGCTCTCAAAAAGCTTTCACCGCAGTATGATCAAACAATACTGGTGGGTTATCCACCCTTCGTAAAAGAAATTATTGACGAAGCTAAGTCGGAAGGCATTGATCTTAAGAAGCTGCACATGAGACTTATGTTTGCTGCCGAGGCCTTCACGGAAAGATTTCGCGATTATATATGCAAAAAAGCCGGAATCGCTAACCCGCTGCTCGATACCCTGAATATTTACGGAACGGCTGATATTGGTGCTATGGCGCATGAAACTCCGTTAAGTATACTTGCCAGGCGCTTAATAATCGAAGATCCGTTGCTTATCAGAGATGCTTTTGGTCAGATTGAAAAAACTCCAACGCTGGCTCAATTCAATCCCGAGTTTATTAATTTTGAAGATGTCGAAGGGCAAATTGTCCTTACTGGCGATGCAGCTTTGCCGCTTATAAGATACGCAGTTGGTGATCATGGCGGCATTATGAGTTATGAGAGACTTGAACAGCTCCTGCGTAAATACAAGATTAATCTTAACCAAGAAATCAGAAAAGCAGGGATAGAACATACGGTTCAAAAGCGGCCATTTGTATTTGTCTATGAGAGGGTAGACCTCTCGGCCACGCTGCATGGCATTATTATCTACCCGGAATTTATAAAAGAGGCCCTCTTGAAGCCAAGGATGACTTCTATCTTTACTGAGCGCTTTACTATGGCTACGAAGACCGATATCCACCATAACCAGTTCTTAAGAATTAACTTAGAACTCAGGAACGGTACCCCTCCTAGCGAAATAATAAAAGAGCGCGCACTAATGGCTATACGTAAAACACTGATTGAAAAAAGCTCAGAATTCGCCGAAATATCTAAAAGTCGCCTAAGCGCCGAACTGATCAAGGTGGTGCTATGGAAACATGGTCATCCCCGATATTTTGCTCCTGGCACCAAACAAAAGTGGGTCGAAAAAGTATAATCCCTGTACAATAAGCGTTAGAGTAATCATTTGGCTATCGAATGCTTGAGTTAATTATTTTGAGTATGACGGCTTCCCTCAATCTGTTGCTGGGGATTGTTGTCTATATCAAAAATCCCAGAAGTCTCACAAATAAGCTGTTTTTACTGTTGACAGGAAGTTTTGCTCTATGGTCAATCGTTAATTATATGTCTGTTCACCCTGCGGCATTCTCGCAGTTAACCTGGGTTCGATTGGTGTTATTTTGCGGTGCATTGTTAAATATGTCGGTTTTTCTTACCTTTCTTGCTTTTCCGTCTTCGTTAGCCTCCAAATCATTTCGCTCTAAAGCAAAAATTACCTTTTTATCCACGTTAGCTATTATGGTGCTCACGCTTACCCCGTTGGTTTTTAAGGATCTTAGATTAGTTAACGGTGAACCGCAACCCGTTCCTAACCTGGGGATAGGGTTGTTCTTGCTGCACACAATCACACTAATCGGCGCCAGCATAGTTGTAATAATCAAGAAGTATCGTACAGCTGTCGGTAGGCTAAAGAACCAACTTAGATTAGTGCTTTTTGGAACAGTCGGCACGTTCGCGTTGATACTTATTTCGAACTTTCTGCTCGTAGTCATATTTAACTTCACATTACTAGTGCCATTAGGTCCGGCTTTCACGCTGATATTTAGCGGGTCTTTTGCCTATGCCATTATCAAGCACAGACTGTTTGATATCAGGGCGGCAATTGCACGAATGCTAGGGTATCTCCTTTCTCTCGGCACAATAGCATTAATATACAGCGGTGTTGTTTTTGGGTTGGCGGAACGCTTTGGAGACTATGCCGCCAGTACGGGGGCACTCCAGCGTGCGTTCTATATCGGCTGTGCTGTAATGACTTCATTCTTCTACCCGCCCCTAAAGCGGTTTTTTGACAAGGCCACTAACCGTGTTTTCTTTCAGGACAGTTACGACACTCAGGTTCTTTTGGATAGCCT
>CBKXXB010000035.1:0-5441 GCA_966685145.1 uncultured bacterium
GGTACTATTTACTAAAAGTCAGAGTCTCGTAATGAGGCTCTTTTCTTTTACTCACAAGAGTAAATTCTTGACAATTGTTGTAAAATTTGGTACAATATTAAAACTATGGTTTCCCCTGATTCGCCACACTCCGAAGAACCAAAATCGCTCAGCGAGGCTTTGCAAACAGGCCCCGAAGCATTTATAGGTGATCTTTCTGATCCAGATCGTGAGCGTGAGGTTCTTTTGGCCAACCTTGATTACGAAGTTAGTGCACTTGCTGCACGTATAGAAGAGCTTGGCAGCGCATTTGACCCTGACAATCCTGACCCGGCAATACTTGAGGAATTAGATAAGGCACGTCGTAATCTTTTAGCTGCGCAGGCAGACCACGTAGAAGCTGACGGAACTACCGGTATAAATCAAATCGAAGAGTGATATAATTAGTCCTGTAAGAACCTATGGCAAAAAAGAAAAAACAGACAAAGAAAAAGAAAGAAGAGCAACCGATAGAGCGTTCGGCCTTTTGGCCGTTAGCTGGCGCTATATTGATGTTTATTTTGGCTCTTTTCCTGTTGCTTGGGGGCTTTGGAACTGGTGGCCCACTGCCGCAGAACCTTTTTAGCGGAACCTACTGGTTGCTCGGGCTGGCCGCATATCTTACACCGATGGCGCTGGTTTTCTACGGCGTTCACAAGTTTAGAAACGAAAATTATCAGGTTCCTTTCAGTAAATTTGCCAGCATGCTGGCTTTTCTGGTGATTCTAGCCAGCTGGCTGCAGGTAGGCTTCGGCATCTATAACGACGTTCTCGGCACTTGGGAGGGCACTCAGGGCGGCCGCATTGGTCAACTGATTGGCAGCATAACCATGAGCGCTCTGGATAAAATGCCTGCTGCAATTCTGCTGTTTACCCTTGGCGTTTTGCTTTTTTTCCTGACCTTTGGCATATCGCCGAAGGTTATTGTGCGTCTATTTGACATGTTTGCTCGTACCAAAGAAGACACTGACCTGTCCGACCTTAAAGCCAACGCCGAGGAAAGGGGCTTTAAACTTAATGAGGGCGTACCTGTAGAGCACCATTCACCGCGTGAACAGTCCCGGCTCAGCACCTTTCGCAACAGTGCCGAGAAATTAACTCCGACTGAAAATCACCATGCCCTGACTACTGCCAACGATCCGAACTGGCAATTTCCGCCTTTGAGTTTGCTGACTGAAAAGCAGGACAAGGCTGACGCAGGAGATGTTGAAGGCAATGCCGAAGCCATCAAGGAAACGTTCCACAACTTTAACATCAGCGTCGAGATGGAAGGCGCCAATATTGGGCCCAGGGTAACGCAATATACCCTGAAACCGCCTACTGGCGTTAAGCTGACCAAGATAACGGCTCTTGAAAACAACCTGGCACTTGATCTGGCGGCACACTCCATACGTATGGAAGCTCCCATCCCGGGCAAGCGTCTTGTGGGTATCGAGGTGCCAAACATTAAGTCCGCCACGGTGCGCATTAGTAGCTTGTTGCAGGCGCGCGAGTGGCAAGAGATAAGCAGTCCTCTAGGCTTTGTCATCGGTAAGGATATCGCCGGAGCGCCTATGGTGGGCGACTTAGCGAAGATGCCGCATCTTTTGATAGCCGGACAGACCGGTTCTGGTAAGTCGGTCATGATCAATACGGTTCTGACCAGCTTGCTCTATCGAAACAGCCCGTCCGACCTCAAATTGATCCTAGTCGACCCTAAGCAAGTTGAATTGACGCCCTATAACGACATTCCGCATCTGCTAACGCCTGTTATCAATGAGCCCGAGAAGTGTATCAGTGCGCTTAAATGGGCTGTTGCTGAGATGGAACGGCGCCTGCGTGCCATGGCTGAAGTAGGGCGGCGAAACATAGTCGAGTACAATAACCTGAAAAAAGAAGAGGGCATGCCTTATATAGTCATCGTCATTGATGAGTTGGCCGATCTTATGATGATGGCAGCCCGCGATGTCGAGTCACTGATCGTGCGCTTGGCCCAGAAAGCCCGAGCAACCGGCATTCATCTTGTTCTGGCGACTCAGAGGCCCAGTGTCGACGTTATCACCGGTCTTATTAAAGCCAATGTGCCGGCTCGTATTGCTTTCACGACAGCCAGTCAGGTTGATTCGCGCACCATTATCGACCAGATTGGTGCCGAAAAATTGCTTGGCCAGGGTGATTTGTTGCTGCTTACCGCAGACATGCCTAAGCCGAAACGCGTACAGGGCGCGTTGATATCAGACGAGGAAACCATCAAGGTTACAGACTTTATAAGAATGCAGCGTCCGCCTGAATATAATGATGAAATTATTTCCCAGCCGGTACAGCTTAACGGCAGGGGCGGCGTCGTGGCCGACTACGGTGCCAACGATGCCGATGACGATATGTGGCGCGATGCGGTCAGGGTGGTCATAGAAGGTCATAAAGCCAGCACTAGTTTGCTGCAAAGGCGGCTTAGGATCGGCTACGGCCGTGCCGCACGCCTAATAGAAACCATGGAAGAACAAGGTATTGTCGGACCGGCTGACGGCTCCAGGCCGCGCGAAGTTCTAGTAAGCAGTCTTGATGAGGTGTTTAATCAGGACGGAGGTTCTTCCAATGATGATTATCCGGGTGATGATCTGTCGGAAGGTCCTGAGGACTCGGCATTTGACAGAAGTTAAAAGCGCTACCATAATGCGTAAGCATAACAGTATTAAAGTAAGGAAAAGCAAAATGAATAGGAAGTTACGAAAAGACCAAAGCGGCATTGCGGTGATCGTAATCATTATTGCTGCTTTAGTTGTGACTGGTGGATCTACCGTTGCATATACGAAGGTTCAGCAAGCTCAGGAAGAGAAAAGACTTCAGGAAGAACAAAAGATATCGGACCAGAAAATAGCCGAGGCCAAGGCCAGAAGCGATGAAAAGAAAGCTCAGGCTGAGGCAAAGCAAGAAGAGCAGTCAAAACCGGAAGAAAAACCGGCCGTTGAAACACCTAAGCCGGCACCAGATACACAACCTAAACCTGTAGCAACTACGCCTAAACCGAACATAACACCTTTTACCAGTGAAATTGGCTGTGATGGCTATACAACGGCTTATGCCAGTAAGTCAGGCGGTATAACCTTCTACGTTGGTTACGGCGCTGCCTACAACAACGACAAGGAAGGGTCCCAGATCATCCCTTACAGGACTGCCATTCAGGTAAAGTGCCAGGATGGTGATGTGGTTAGCGCTTCATACAACGGCGAAGAAGGCGCAGTAAAGGTCGGTGACCTTAGCAAGACCAAACCCTAGCAAACTTTAGTTTTGCCGGTTTCGTGAACAAGCTATCATCAGGTTAAGAAATCCAATTACGGAGGGGAAATGGCGTTAGATTTAGCACCAGCCGAAAGACTGGATGAGCTATTTGAAATCTATATGCCGCTGCCCATAGCCCCCGTTGAAGTTACCCAGAGACAAGCAAAATATGGTGAGGATGATCACCACAGACTTTTCCCGGGTGAAGATGAGCGTTTGAAGACGCCGGGTTTAGCGCAGGGTGAACTTGATGAGCGACGGGGGCCTCGCTGGGCCGGCCTTCAGTATGGTCAGAGGTGGCTTCACACCAGATATCATCAGTTTTATCCGGAAGGCGTTGAGTTGCCTACGAACGAGCATCAATCCTTTGCGCTGGGATTGCTCCTATCGGTTGGTTATGCTCCTCAGGAAGCCGTTGACGTATCACAACGTCGGCCATGCATCGTAACAATTGATGATGATATGAGGAAGCAGTTGCAGGAAAATTTGCATCAACAATATGATCGCCGTTGGGCAATCGGATGGTTCTTTGGGCGCTATATTACGCGGCATGGTCTCAAAGAAGTCCTTGGTAGCGGCTTAGTTAACGAATTCTTAGACGAAAAGACAAGTTCTCAGAAAAGACTACGCCTGGGCTTCCGTATTATTAGTCAGGCTGCTGAAGTTGTCCTTGATCCTGTTGAACCTGTATACGAACAAGCGCGCAAGCGGGGGCAAATCAGTGTAGAAAGCCCGGAAACGGCTCGCCGTTTCCTAATGAAACACTTCAATAACCGGCAACCCGACTATTTTGAAGCTATTGAGCAATTAGCTACTGCCGCATGATCCATCAGTGAATTGACTAACAGAGGTGGCTAGGATATAATGATCTTGTCAATAACTCAGCTTGCGGCCAGACGAGCGCGCAGGCTTTAACCAAGGGAGGTTCCTAGTGAATCAATACGAAATTGCCGTATTGTATCATCCGGATCTAGAAGTAGATCTGTCAAAGGCCGAAGAGCGCGTAAAGAAAATCTTTACCGACAACGGCGGTAAAGTATTAAACGCTGACAATTGGGGCAAGCGCAAGCTGGCATACCCGATTAAGAAGCAGGAGCACGCAGTGTACGTATTCTATACTGTAGAGTTCCCGAACGAAGGTGTCCGTAAGGTTGAAAACACGCTTAATATCACTGATGAAGTGATTCGTTTTCTCATTACCAGACCGGACCTCAAGGCTATTGCTAAAGCAGAGGCTGCAAAAGCCGAAAAGGCCAAAAAAGCCGCCGAACGCGGTAGCGTAGACGAAACCGAAGACAAAGAAGATACTGAAGAGTAAGATTAAGTTATAACCAGGAGTTTGACATGGCACGAAGCTTAAACCAAGTATTCTTGATGGGTAATCTGACACGCGATCCCGAACTCAGGCAAACACCGAGCGGCCAGAGCGTAGTGAGCTTTAGCTTGGCCTTAAACCGGTCATACAAAGATCAAAGCGGAGAATGGCAGGAAGCTACTGACTACATCGATGTGGTCGCTTGGGCACAGCTGGCTGAGCGCGTAGCCCAGTATCTGACCAAAGGCCGACGTTGTTTGGTCCAGGGCCGGCTACAGAGCCGCAGCTGGGAGCAAGATGGCCAGAAGAGAAGCAAAGTAGAGGTTCTGGCGAACGACGTTACGTTTCTTGACAGCCGTGGAAGCGGCGGTGATGGTAACGGAGACAATGAAACTCCGGCTGAGAAACCAAAGCCTGCCAAGAGCGGCAAAAAAGACGATATAGTCATAGAAGACATCGGTGATGAACCAATTAACTTAGACGACATACCGTTTTAGCTTATTTAACATTTAACTAATTGTCATTTGCCGAATTATTTTCCATTAGTCATTCATTATGAAAAATTAAAAATGACAAATAATTGGAAAATGAAACTAGCAAGTGTTAAATCCTCAAGGAGAGAATTATGGCGAAGATTTTTAAGAATAGAACAGATGTAGCATATTTTGACTACAAGGATGTGAAGACGTTGCAGCGTTATGTGAACCAGTACGGGCAAATTGAAACGCGTAAGAAAACCGGCCTTAGAGAACACGAGCAGAGACGCCTAGCAAAGGCAATCAAGCGCGCCCGTCACATTGCTTTATTGCCATTCGTTGCAAGCAACTAAGTTCCAAACGCAGAAAGAGAG
>CBKXXB010000036.1:0-5338 GCA_966685145.1 uncultured bacterium
GGTTCAAAGATCCACATGTGGGATTGTCACGGCCAGAGCAATCAGTTGTGGCGCTGATTAAAGTGTATGTAATATTAGGTAAAGAGACCTTAAGAGCATAGCTTGGCTCATCATTCCGTGTCGTCATCAGCCTTCCATGAGATATGCTGTTCGGTAGAAATAGTCATGCCTTATGGTAAGACGTGAGGGAATAATTAGATCTACTAATTTTGGTCGTGATAAACAAAAGATTTTCTGCGCTTTCAGTCACGTCCGCAGCTGTCACCGCCCATGTCTTCAACCAGACGGTGTTCATAACCTTTGAGGACCAACGACACGAGATCAGTTGTGCCGGTTTTTGAGCATGGCTCAGGAATATAGTACTGAGTTGAGCGAGTTTGCTCTATGAGTAGCGCCTGCTCCCGTAGTCGGGCAAGCTCACCCGTCACTGAACGAGCGCGGCGGTTCCGTGCTGCCAATTGCCGTAAATCAGTGCCATAGGTAGCCTGTGCCGCATTCAAAACATTAGATCTGTTGCTAACGATATGGATAACTACAACTTTGCCGTCTTCTACGTCCATCACAACTTCAATGGGGCGATTGGGGTCACCGGGATATTCGTACTGCCTGTCACTTAGTTTGTACAAATCATTGCCCAGCTTGGCAGACACTTCTTGTATGGAATCGCCAAGTCTTACCTGTATACGGTTCGACAATCTGACCGACTCTTCACTGGTTATTTGTGCAGCATTAGTTACGTACGTAGCAATTGTACCCACTATGGCGAATGCTATGACAGTTAGTATAGTTCTTTGCTTTGACGTAAAACCTCTGCTAGACCCGATAAAGGGGTGCACTATTCGCGTAGAGCTTTCAGTGCCCGAAACACTATCGGTTCCTTGTAGCTTAGATTCTTCTGTTTGCGCCTTGCGTTTGAATAGCTTCACTCTGGTCTCACTTTATACCGGTTCTGTTTAGGCTGTCAATACGTTAATTCTTCTGTCTCAAACGCGCTGGATAAGCACAGATTAGCTCACGTAATTCTATTACTCCCAGCGGAAAACTTTGAATGAGACAACGTAAATAATTATCGTCCAGCCGGCAATAATAGCCAGCTGAGGCCCGAGGTCAAGCAACGTACGGCCTTCGGTTAAAATGAGGCGCAAACCATCGACAATTGGCGTCAACGGTATAAAGGTCGTTATGCGCTGCAGCCACTCCGGCATCAGGAAAGTTGGGAAAAATACGCCGGATAAGAACATCATTGGCAAGGTTATCATCTGCGTCAGAGGCGCTGCCTGGTTCGCATCTCTGGCCCAGCCGGCTATCGCCATGCCGAACCCGAAGAGACAAGCCGTACTGATAATGGTAAACAGGGCGAAATTTATATAGTCGCCACGCATGTTGAAATCAAAGATAATCAGTGCCGCTACAAACAGCAAAGCAACCGATATCAGCCCGACGAATATGCGATTTATAGCAGTAGCTACGATGAGCTGCCAGGATCTGATGGGTGCTACCTTAAGACGCCTCAGTGCACCCGTCTTCTTATCGGCAGTAAAGCCTTCGCTCATACTGAATATACCGAGCGACAGCAGAGAGAAGCCAATCAAACCGGCGAGCGTATAGTCGAAGCGGGTAAGATTAGAAGTCTGAATCGGCTTAGATTCCAGCTTGAGCGGCTCTTCAACCTGGACAAACTGGCTGTTAATAGCTTCTAAGGTCCCTTCCAATATAGCAGTGAGGGCGCCTGAAAGCTGATCGTCACTTTTATCGTAGTAAACCAGTAGCGTGCCGCTGGGCCTCTGCTTAGAGTCTAAAGCGCCGAAAGTTTCCGGAAGTTCCAAAATGGCATCAAATTCCCCCCGGCCCAGCTTTTCCTTAGCTTCTTCGAAGTCCTTGGTCTCTGTAAACTTAAAAATCCCGTCCTTTTCCGCCTGCTCAATAAAACCTCGGGAAAACTCAGTGCTGGATCTGTTTATCAAACCAACCTTAAAGCTGGGACCGTCATTACCTCCAAAGATAGTACCGAAAATCAACAGGAAAATGAGTGGGAACAAGAAGGTGAAGAATAAAGCTATCTTGTCTCGGAAGTAGCGCTTAGTAAATGCCTTGGTCATTGCCCATACGGTTTGCAGGTCTTTCATTCTCGTAGCGCCTTTCCTGTCAGATCAATGAAAACATCCTCTAAGTCAGCTTGCTGGACTTCCCTCTTTTTCTTAAAGCCTTTCTTTAATAGATCCTTTATTAGATTATCTGGAGTATCTAGTGCGATTATCTTGCCTTTGTCCATGATAGCTACACGGTCGCATAACAGTTGTGCTTCTTCCATATAGTGTGTCGTCAATACGATAGTTATGCCCTTTTTCTGAATTTCCTGAATAAGTTCCCATAGATTTCTGCGCGCCTGGGGGTCTAGGCCCGTGGTGGGTTCGTCAAGGAACAGGACCTTTGGCTTATTGACTAGAGCAGAAGCCACGCTAAACCGCTGCTTCTGCCCACCTGAGAGCGTACCGATTTCACTCCTGGCTTTGTCGCGCAGATTGACTTCGTCAAGCAGTTTGTCGGGATGGATCTTCTGGTGATACATGCCGCCGAACATAACAAGTAGCTCCCTGAGGGTTAAATGGTCATAGAAATTAGTGCTTTGCAGCTGGACACCTATGACTTGCTTTACTTGATGCGGGTGTTTCTTCACGTCAATGCCATCTAGAGTGACAGTACCGCCGTCAATTGGCCTCAGAGCTTCTATCATCTCAAGAGTGGTTGTTTTGCCCGCACCGTTAGGGCCTAAGATACCAAAAACCTCACCTCTTTTGACATCAAAGCTAATACCCTTTACTACCGCCTTTTTGCCATACTTTTTAGTTAAGCCCCTAACTTCGACAATAGTGTCTGCCATATTTTTTAACTATACCCCAACCGCACTTATGCACAAATACATATCTATACTTTTATGACTGGCTTCGGTTCCGTTGGGTTTACTAAAGAGAATTGTTCCCGAGTAATTAAAACCGCCAGGCGGAGGCCTGGCGGTCTGTTTGCGTTGTGACGAAAACTACTTGCGCTTAACGGTCAAGAAACCATTGCGTGGGTTTTCGTTTACGGTCATGCCATCTGGCAGATCGGCTGCTTCTGGACGCTGGTCCTTGCTGAAGTAGTAAATAGTTTGCTGCTTACCACCTCTAAGCGTGACAGTCTTTGAGTTTAAGTAGTAAGTCACCCCTTTAGAGTTTGTGTGCTTGTATGCCATTGCTACAATGTCTCCCTCTCTCTTGAATTAGTAATGGTACCCCTACCATACTCTCGGCGATTTCCTCTTGTCAATAACTTTTATCAGATAAGCCTGATTTCGTATCTTAAAACATCTGTTAAATTTGATTGAGAATGCATAGATGTGCGCTTAAGTAGTTGCGCGACAATATGCTTATGCATTACACTAGTCAGCGTAACAAAGTTTAATACATAAAGGTGGATCTCATATTATGGAATTCATGAATCGTGGTAATCACCCCGGGCAACCCCTAAATACGCCCGCCCCGGCGGCCGCACCTTCAAACTCTCGCGGTGGACGTGGTAAAGGTTTAGGTAATTTTCAAGGTTTACGTATCGCGTCAGTTGCCTTGCTTTTCTCGGCAACCGTACTGGTCGTAGCTCTAGTCTGGTACCTTGTACTTGGCGGGCCGAGCAATGAAGCAAAGTACATCGAAAAAGACAAAATGCAGGCAGTATTCTTAAACGGCGGTCAGGTCTACTTCGGTAAGATCAAAGATCTAAACGATCAGTACCTACGCATGTCCGACATTTTCTACTTGCGAGTAAATCAAGTAGTCCAACCAAACCAAGAAGGTAACCAACAGCAAGCTGCACAGAATGATATATCACTAGTCAAATTAGGCTGTGAGCTGCACAGGCCGTCTAACGAAATGCTCATTAATCGTGAACAGATTATCTTCTGGGAAAATCTTAAAGACGAAAGCGGTGAGAACACAGTTCCGGGAGCGGTTAAGAAGTACTTGGCTCAATACCCGAACGGGCAGGAATGTCAGGATCAAGCCCAACAGCAGCAATCTGACAACTCTGGTCAAAATAACAACCAGGACAACAGTCAACAAGGTAACAGCTTAAACAATAACCAAGCCAACTAAAGAACTCAGGTTCAGTTAACAAGCACCCGTCCACTTATAGGGCGGGTGTTTTTATTTATCAGAATGTACTATTTATTCCAGCTGATGCTTAAGCCAGTGCTCCAAGCCAAACCTTAGCACGAACAGCATAAGGAACACACCAGCGGCAATCAAACTCCAGCCAGCAAGGTCAGGTGACCATATGGGCGAAACAAAATCGAACTGATACAGTTCTTTTGGAATCGGCTTCTCGCTAACGCTGTGTTTAGTTATATATTCCTGTACGCAGGGCACGCGGCCGCTTTGCAGCTGCCCGGCCGGAAAGCGCCGTTCACATAACTCCTCAGCCTCGTCGGATACTCTTCTGTTGACTGCAGCCACGCGATCGCGCTCAGCACTGACGAGCCGTTCATATGTTTTGGTTAATTGGATAGGGGGATGTATAGCCGCATTGCCGCTCGTCAAATCTGTGTTCATATGTCCATAGACATGGCGGCGTAGAGCCTGAAGTGTTTCTTCAAGCCCCTCACCCTTTTCGTCTGCTACCATTACTGCTTCACGCAGCCTGATCATTTTGAAGTTGTTCTGCCTAAGAGCGAAGACAGCAACAATGGCCGTTGCAATAAAAAGTATTAAGAAGTAACGATGGCTTATAGGACGAAGCTTGACCCAAAGATGGTGCAGTTTCTTTTTATTCATGTTCGCTTCTTAGTATAAGCCAATGCCGGGAACCGTTCGGTCATAATCAGTAGCGAAGCAATTGACGCCACAATAAACCCGACTATAAGCACCTGACGAGCCGGGAGTACTGAAGTTAGGAAGTATAAGTGCAGCCATATGATTGTCTTAACAAAACTCGCAAGAGACTCGAGCGTCACTATATAGACTATGCGATGGCCCGGTAACTGATCAGCCGCGTCATATAATCCTTTCATGAACGGCAATTTGTGCCCAACGGCAAGAAACTCGTTTGCCACATTAACGGCCAGGACATACGGAATACCGTTTGCGAACGGCCTAAAGCCATAGAGAAGCGTATTACCGATAGCCGAGATCCTTAAGACCAAGCCCCCCTTATTATCGTCAACCAGCTTGCCTATGTAATAGGCGCCCGCTATCGAAACTAATATGCCCATGGATGATAGGACGCCGATAGTCGCATAGGTATTTTGCTCAAAAATAAACAAAGTCAGGAATAGCGGCCATAGCACTATTGATAGATTGTTCTCCAC
>CBKXXB010000037.1:0-5146 GCA_966685145.1 uncultured bacterium
CCAGTCTTGAATACAGCAACATTGATGTTAATAGCTCCAAGGTTATTCCGATTGCAGCCAAAGACGGCGGCTCCATTAATAGCATATCTATAAGCTGGCAGGATAAAGGCGGCGGGACGACTCTTACGGGCTGCAATAGTAACGCGGCTGTTTTCCCGGCAGAACTGCCTAGTTCATCTTGGTGGCCTAACTGTGATACGGGAGTTATGCGTGTTGATCTTGTGCCGACCGCAGGCTCGCTTGATAGGGACGCTCTGGTTAATGGTTCAATGACCGTATATCTTTATCCGTCGGTTTACGGGCCTGCACCAGTAAGCGGTTCATATGCTTCTAATACCGGTTTTGGCAATCAAGGTAATATTATCCGTGTACGGTGTGAGACTCCGCCTATAACCAATCCGAAACAATGTACGTTCACAGTTAACGGCCTTGGTGGTGCTAGCTACATGATGAGGGTTAAATCTATCTATCGTTCTTCGGCTATGACAATTACTGCGGCACGCGGCCCAAGTACGTTAGAGTTAGCTGGCGCTCAGGCTCTGGTTGATTCCACGGGCAAGGCATCAGATGTGTTACGCAGAATTCAGGTGCGCGTGCCGATTTCTACATTTGGCTCCCCGTTTCCAGAATTTGCTGTTCAAGCTGTAGATACTGTCTGTAAGCGCTATGAAGTAGCGCCTCCAGACTACTACTTCCCGGATTCAGATCCGAATTGTGACGTACTTGCCCCCTAAAAATACTAAGCGCCCGATTCTTTACGATGGAAGCGTTCATGGACTGCTTTTAAGTGCGGGTCAGTCACATGAGTATAAATCTGGGTTGTGGATATGTTGCTATGCCCAAGCAGTGCCTGAACCGAACGTAGGTCAGCGCCGTTCATTAGTAAATCGGTGGCAAAAGAGTGCCGGAGTGTATGGGGGCTTACGTGCTTGGTGATTCCTGCCAGGAGCGCATAGCGGCTAACCATCCGCTGCACACTTCTTGCCGTTAGACGGTGAAAATTGCCGCTGGTATCGACTGCTTTGCGACCGCTGTAACGAACGAATAGCGGTCTGGTCGTATCTGTTCGCTTTTCAATATACTGGCTTAGCCAATGAGCTGCCGCATCACTGATAAAGATGGGACGGTCTTTTTGCCCTTTACCCCTAACCATAAATTCGCGTCGTTTCAAATTGATATGGTCACGGTCAAGACTTACAAGCTCAGAAACACGCAAGCCCGATGAAAACAGCAGTTCCAGAATTGCCCGGTCTCTTAACCCCGGTAACGTATCGAGCTTAGGCTCGGCAAACAGTCTATCCAGCTCATCTTTAGCCAGAAATGTTACTTGTTTGCGTGTAGTCCGGGCCAGTTCAATTTTGTCGGCTGTCAAAGCAGGTATGTTTCTTTTGGCGCAGTATTTCAGAAAGCTTCTAAGCGCAATAAGGTGATAATTCTGTGTTGCTTTCTGAAGCTCATCGCTTGTATTAGTTCCTAGGCGATTAAGCCAAAGCCGCCATTTGCGAACCAGCTCCGCATCAATATCCTCGACTTTTATATCACCGGCAAAATCCACGAGACGGGTTAGGTAATGGTCATAATTCATAATAGTCTTTTGGGAACGATTTTGTTCAATCTCCATATATTCCAGAAAATCTGTTTTAGCTTTAGCGAATAGCATAACCATATTGTACGACATATGCTCATGCTTTCTCTATAACACGTATTTTAGTCAGAAAACGCTGAAGCAGATTTTTTGTAAGCACTTTACTTACCTAATAGATAGGGAGTATTCGCTTATCCCTTATTCTTCATCTGTTATAATGGTTTAAAAGAACAAAAGGATACTCATGGAACGAACTTTGATTATTGCCAAGCCTGATGCCGTACAGCGCGGGCTAGTAGGGGAAATAATT
The DNA here is from genome assembly GCA_966685145.1 of uncultured bacterium. GTDB lineage: Bacteria > Patescibacteriota > Saccharimonadia > Saccharimonadales > OFTM59 > CBKXXB01. The sequence continues at coordinate 1,896 of CBKXXB010000037.1, forward strand.
CGCCGCTTGGAAGCCAAGGGCTTGAAGCTTATCGGCATCAAGATGATGGCTCTAAGCAATGAACTGCTCTCAGTGCACTATGCGGAACATCTAGAGAAGCCTTTTTACGCGGATCTCGAAAACTTTATGAAGAGCTCGCCCGTAGTAGTAATGGCTTGGGAAGGGTACGAGTGCGTAGACTCGGTGCGCGTTTTAGTCGGTTCGACTAACCCTAGAACAGCTGATGCCGGTACTGTAAGGGGCGATTTTGCAATCGGATCGGGAAGGAACTTAATTCACGCGTCTGACAGCAAAGAAAGCGGCAAAGCAGAAGTGAACCGGTTCTTTGAAGAAGGCGAGCTATTTTCATATGACAAAACGGAGTACGCTCACCTTTATCCTGAGTCCGAGCTTAGCTAGTGTCTCTAGTGAAAAGCTGGTGTAATCTAATTGATACTTATACAATCTCACTGCGTGGCTGATAGCTTTTGCTGACGCGGTCCGGTAGTTCAATGGATAGAACACCACCGTCCTAAGGTGGGTGTTGGGGGTTCGAGTCCCTCCCGGGCCACCAGATAATCTACGTTTATCCATGAAAAGTTTGAGCTAGCGCAAAAAACTATCTGGATTTAGCGAGTACCGCAAGAAGCAGTGTGAAGTGCGACATAGTAGCGGGGTACCAGGCTGTAACTTTCAGATGAGAACTAGACGGCGAAGCCCAAAACTATTAACCTTATCTTATGGTTCGAAAGAAACAAACGCCCGTAAAAGATACACAGCAAACTTATCCTAAGTACTTCGACGACCAATTCGATGACGAAGAGGTGTTATTTGTCTTCAGAAAGCATCCCGTGGTGATGCGCAAGGGTCTTATTCTAGGCATGGTAAGTATAATGCTTGGTACGGTGCCTGCCTTAATCAAGCCGGAATTCAGTTACTTTTACGGCGGCCTGGCCGGCGGTTTTTTGCTGGGGGTGCTGCTTTTTTTCCCATCTTGGCTTGCTTGGTACTACAGCGTCTTTATTGTAACTAGCCAGCGATTTATACAGATCACGCAGAAGGGCTTGTTTAACCGAAGCGTCTCCGATCTAGGACTTAACCACATACAAACTATCAACTACGAGATCAAAGGTCTGCAGGAAACTCTGCTTGGCTTTGGTACAATAGTTATACAGACGTACATGGGTGACTTATTTATCCATGATGTTCACCATCCTGCTAAAACCCAAAAAAGGATAATCGAAATCATAAGAGATCAAGGCATAACGTCTGAAACCTATCCGGAGAATTTAGAACCTATATCTGATGAAGAAAAAACGTAAGTTACCTAATATTTTAAAGCGAAAACGGAAGCAGGTCGCCAGTCCTGAGCCTATTATTCCTAATGAGGCCGTACCGCGTATTACTAATGAGACCATCGCAGCGCACCGGGAGGAAGTTTTAACCAGAGCGCGTAAGTACATTTACCCGCTGCAGCATTCAAAACACCGTATAGTAACTATTTCTGTAGGGTTGTTTATCGTACTGATAGTAGCGTTCTTTACGTACAGCACGCTAGCACTCTATAAGTTTCAAAATACATCGACATTTCTATACAGGGTTACTCAGGTTATACCTTTCCCGATTGCCCGTACCGGAGGCAGGTTTGTGGCTTATGAGAACTACCTGTTCGAGCTCAGGCACTATATGCACTACTATGAGAATCAACAAGAGCTTGATTTTGACACGGATGCCGGACAAAAGCAGCTTGCCGAGTACAAGCGGCGTGCACTGGAAAAAGTCATCAACGATGCTTATATCAAACAGCTGGCTGCACGTAATGGCGTTACCGTCACCAATCAGGAATTAGATGACCAGCTTGAGATTGTCCGTAGCCAAAACCGTCTGGGGCACAATGAGAAGGTGTTTGAGGACGTTTTGAAGGAATTTTGGGGTTGGTCGGTGGATGATTTTAAGCGAAGTCTGCGCCAGCAGATCTTAACCCAAAAGGTTCTGGCCAAGCTAGATACGGAGACGACAGAGAGGGCTAAGGCCGCACTGGCAGAACTGCGCGGCGGTGCTGACTTTGCTGCGATGGCACAAAAGTATTCAGATGATCTTGCTACTAAAGACAGCGGCGGGGAATTCCCTTTTCTGGTCGAAAAAGCCAATCCTGAGCTGACGGCTCAAACGACTGAAGCCTTATTCAGTCTGCAGAACGGACAGACATCAGACGTTATTAATATCGGTTATGCTCTGGAGATCGTTAAGACCATTGAGAAAAACAATGACAGGGTACGTGGTGCACACATTTTGTTCAACTTCAAAGACATCAGCACGTTTCTTAATGACCTGAAAGAAGAGCAAAAGGCCCGGGCCTACATTTCTTTCCCTAAGGCAGAAGAGTTCGAAGACCCCGAATTACCCCAGTAGCCGCCTAAAGCTTTATACGCTCTAGCGGGAATTCCGACTAACTGCGTCAGTTGTAACTTGTGGTGTAGCTTTGCGGCCTTGCCCGGCTCTTTTGCGGGCTTGTCGCTCGTGAGGTGCCATAAGGTAGCCCAAGCTATGGCCTGCTGCTGCTCCTACTGCTGTGCCTGCGGCTTTGAACATTTTATTTCCGCCTAATCGGTTGCCAAGAATTGCTCCTGCTGCAGCAAGGCCCCATATGGCAAGGTGGCCTTCGGTTACTCTTCGATCTTTGCGGTCACTTTGGGCTAGGTGTTCTAGCTCATGTACTAAGGTACGGTTCATTTCTTCGTCTGTTCGAGCCTTGTTCTTTACTGTAGTGCTAAGGCGTACAATATCACCTTTAACTAACTGGATTTCCGGAACTGAACGGAAACGCAGGCGGCCGATTCGGTTAGGGTAATGGGTGCCAAATGTTTGCAGTCGGTTCCTCGGATCTATATAAACTGCACTATTAGCAATACTTTCGTCAGAAATACCCAGGTTCCGCATTGTTTGTCCAAGTTCTCGGGCATCGACCAAAACTGTCGGATCAACATCTTCGCCATAGATAACCTTAGGTACCGGCTCTGGAGATTCAGTGTTCATATCTGAAGAGCTGGAAGGTGGTTGAGGTTCATTCATTTTTTGATTTTAGTTTAATAAGATAATACTACCATAAAAGTAATATTTTGTCCACTCGCGGCTCAAGCGGGCAAGGACATATCATCAGCGTAATCCTTGAAGTCTGCATGAAAAAACCGCCACACAGAAGGTGACGGCCTTTTTATGGCGGGCCCGACCGGATTCGAACCGGCGATCTCCTCCGTGACAGGGAGGCGTGA
>CBKXXB010000038.1:0-5113 GCA_966685145.1 uncultured bacterium
TCGAAAACTACCAGTGACTGACGCCGTCACCGGGGCTTTTTCCTGGTAGTGGCTTCTTGTGCTATCATAATGCAAAGAGTTACGGTAATGCTAATCGACAGGGAAAGAACAGTAATTATCAGCTATGAATAAAGTTGCACATTACTTGCAAGAGCATTTAAGCGGCGAAGTAATGACGTCTGCAGATGCACGCAAATATTTTGCAACTGACGGCAGCGTTTTTACCATTACGCCGTCAATTGTTGTTTATCCGCGTAACGAAAATGACATACGCAAGACAGCTCGCTTTAGCTGGCAACTAGCAGAACGAGGGCGAATCGCGCCTATTACTGCCAGGGGTTCGGGTACTGACCAGTCCGGTGGAGCTCTGGGTTCGGGCATTATGCTGGTCTTCCCGGCACACATGAACCGTATCCTGGAGCTGGACGGCAAAAGCGGTGCGGTGACAATTGAGCCGGGGATAAATTATGGCAAACTTCAGCAAGCTCTACATACCCATAATCGCTTTTTACCACCGTTTCCCTCTTCTATAGAGTTTTCGACTGTTGGCGGAGCTATTGCTAACAACGCTGCCGGTGAGAAAACCATCAAGTATGGAAGCACTCGTGATTACGTAAAAAGCTTACGGGCAGTGGTGGCCAACGGAGAAATTATAGAAACTCGGCGCTTAAGTAAACGTGAACTGAACAAGAAGCTGGGTCTTGCGACCTTTGAGGGTGAGATTTACCGTAATCTTGATGCTTTGATCGAGGAAAACAAAGAACTGATCACCAAGTCCGTCCTCGGTGTTACAAAGAATTCAGCTGGCTATGATCTGGCCGATGTAAGACGCAAAGACGGCTCATTTGACCTGACTCCGCTAATTGTAGGCTCACAAGGAACACTGGCAATCGTGACCGAAGCCAATCTGGAAACAGAACCACATAACTCTAACACTACGCTTATCGCGGCATTTTTTGATGACTTGCAAGTTGCGGAACAAGTAGTGCTTGAGTTGCGGGACCTGCCCGAGATACCGAGTGCACTCGAGCTCGTAGATGAGAATCTGCTGAACTTCATTCAGGAGCACAATCCTAACCAGCTAAAAGGCATAGTCGACCCACCTTTTCATAAGCTTATTATTCTTATTGAGTTCGATAATCCGAGTGAGCGTACTCAGAAACGCATGGCTAAAAAAGCCACGAAAATACTTAGCCGTTACCAGGTGCCCTACAAGGTGGAAACCGAACCATTTAAGCGTGAAGAGTTATGGAAGATACGCCACAGCGCTGCTGCGGTAATATCGCACACAGAAGGAAGTACCAAGGCTCTTCCTATAATCGAAGACGGGATAGTGCCGGTTGATAAGTTCCAACAGTATATACAACAAGTATATAAATTGTTTGAACGGTATAACCTGCGAGCTGCAATTTGGGGACATGCCGGCAACGCTAATCTGCACATGCAGCCGTTTCTTGATCTTGCCCAGGTTGGTGATCGTCAAAAAGTATTCAAAATAATTGATGATTATTACCGCATGGTAATCAGTCTTGGCGGCAGTACTAGCGGGGAGCACAGCGATGGTCGTTTAAGAGCACCATACCTTGAAGCCCTGTATGGCCCGGAGATTTACGATCTATTTAAAAAGGTCAAAAAAATATTCGACCCCTACGGCATTTTAAACCCGGGCGTCAAAGTAAATGTGACTCTAGATGACATTAAGCCGCTATTGCGCCAAGAGTACTCAATGGAGCACCTCTATGACCATATGCCCAGGAGCTAACCTTTGATTTCAGACCCTGTATACACTTTTATCGGATCCTTTGGAGCGGCACTGATATTGTTTGGTTTTTATCGCACGTCCATCGGACGCTGGACTAACAGGTCTGTCTGGTATGAGCTAGACAACTTGCTTGGTGCGGTTCTGCTTATTATTTACCAACTCCACATCGGCAATTATGTCAGCTTGGTACTGGAGATTGTGTGGGCTATCGTGGCGTTCCGCGGCGTAACGTCTTTAGCCGAACGCTACCAACACAAAACCCGGCAGAAGCGCTCACGCTCACGGCCTTGAGTTTTAGTTAATAACTGATAAGATGATTTTGTCAGACACGCGCGAGTGGCGGAATTGGTAGACGCGCTAGTTTCAGGGACTAGTGAGCCTTGGCTCGTGGAGGTTCAAGTCCTCTCTCGCGCACCATTTACGATATGCTCTATGCAGAAGGGGTATATGGAAGGTCCTAGTGCACCAGGCAAGCAAAACCGGAGCGACGTACGGCCTACACCGGCAGAGCTGTGGCAACAAGCTAACGGAGATCCGACCGCATACCATGACTTGCTAGCACAACATTACCCACCGATTTCTCCTGAACAGATGACTCCAGTTCAACGGATCTTAGCCGGAACCAACGTTCACTTGTGTTGGGTTGATGGTGAACCGCCTGCAGACTTGACTGAAACCGGTGCAACAGAAATTGTGAATATTGTTAATGCCCTGGCCGATACTCTTCGTGAGAGAGGCATTGCTGATTCGCCACAGAACACTTAGATTTTTCTTAAATTGAATTCTTTAAGCCGTGATGGCGTGGTATCATATGGCAGTTACGCAGTCAGGGTGATTAGCTCAGCTGGGGCAGCTTGCTGCAAATCTATATCGCATCTCAGGATGCTCTAGCCAGCTTTATGTAAAAGAGCTAGTATTGCCTGAACGTACTTTAGATATGAATATGGGTGATTAGCTCAGCTGGCTAGAGCATCTCGTTTACACCGAGAGGGTCGGGGGTTCGAATCCCTCATCACCCACCATGTAAAGAGTCCGCCTGTATGGCGGGCTTTTTACATGGCTAGGTTGGGATTTGGTTCTCCAACTTGGTTTGTAGAAGGCAAACCAATCGTCGAGGATCGGTAAAGCGAAAACTCTCACAGAAGCTTACTGTGAGAAAGCTTGAGTAGAAAAAGACGAAGTCCGCTATACGTAAAAAGTCTTAACCCTACTGTTTGTGATTTTTTTAATAGAGGATGTGCACAAATTTTGGCTTAATTGGGGGCTAATGGGGAGGTTACTTTATGCCAGCACAAGATCATCTAAGAATGGCTGCCGCAAACTTACGCAAAGCAAGCGACGAGAAGCGTCGTGAGGTAGATGAGCTTAGGCGTCAGAAAGAACAGAAGCGTCGTGAGAAGGATCAGGTTTACCTTCAAATATCACAGAATGCGCATGATAAAGCCAAAGAAGCTGAACAGACCGACAATGGTGCCGAGAAAGGCCAAAAGCAAAATGAAATACGTGACCTTGATAGACAAATGGCTGCCGTTAGAACAGAGCAAGCACAAGAACAGCAGCAGCTTGATCAGGAAATCCGTAATAGAGAGAATGATATGAACAACCTGCTTCGCCAGGCACAAGACCTGGAAAGCCAAGCAGGCGTCGTAACTACCACCATTTTGTAGGAAATCTGTGGCAAGCTTGTCAGCGGCACCATGTGCTTCTACAATACTTCGTGTAGGGAGGAAGTATGGAGGCATTACTTGTGTTTATTATCATCATCGGGTTCTTCATTCTTGTCAGCGGCATACGGATTATCAACCAGTTTGAACGCGGAATTGTGCTGACGCTCGGCAAATACAGTAGTACCAGACGGCCAGGCCTTAATATAGTTATTCCCATAATACAAACCATGAGAAAAGTGGATATTCGCTCCACTCCCGTGGACGTTCCCAAGCAGGAAGTAATCACTAAAGATAATGTAACCATAGGCGTTGATGCCGTGGTTTACTTCCGTGTCATAGACCCGGCCAAAGCAGTCCTAGAAACGACCAACTATTCATATGCTACATCCCAATTTTCCCAAGCAGCTCTTCGTGATGTAGTGGGTAATGTCGAAATGGATGAGCTGCTTGGCAAGCGCGAAGCAATTAGTCAGCAGATCAAACAGATTGTAGATGCAGAAACCGACAAGTGGGGCATTGACGTAGAGAATGTTAAGCTGCAAAACATTGAACTGCCGCAGGATATGAAACGGGCTATGGCCAAGCAAGCCGAAGCCGAGCGTGAACGCCGTGCAAATATCATTAACGCAGACGGAGAAAAGCTGGCGGCGCAGACGCTGGCCGATGCGGCAAAGATGCTATCCGGCACTCCCGGCGCTATTAATCTGCGTACACTTAACACTATAGAGAGAATCTCAACCGAGCCCTCACAAAAGACAATCTTTGTCTTTCCGGTTGAGCTCATTGATGCTCTGCGAAACGTGACCCATCAGAAATGACTCTGGAAGAAATTCAAAAGCAAGTTGACGATGTAGTTCAAAAGTTCGAGAAACCGTACTGGCATCCTCTCAGTCAGCTCGCGCGTTTAAGCGAAGAGGTAGGCGAAGTTGCCAGGATTTTGAACCATCAGTACGGAGACAAGCCCAAGAAACCTGGTGAAGTTCATGAGGAGCTCGCGGATGAGCTTGCCGACGTACTCTATACGATTATCTGCCTGGCTAACAGCGAAGGCATCAAATTGGACAAGTCACTGCAAAAAGCCATACTTAAGACCACTACTCGGGATAAAGATCGCTTTAAGAAAAAGTATGGCTGAGTTAGAAACGCAAGTTCAACAAGCTCTTGATAAAGCAGGTATTTCCTATGAGGTTTTAGAATGTGATCCTGGCTTTGCAGATACGGCGGCTTTTTGTGAAAAGTATGGCTATCAACCTAATCAAGCAGCTAACACAATTTTGGTTGCAGCCAAGAAAGGACCGGAAAAGTACGCCGCATGTGTGGTGCTGGCGACGACCAAGCTTGATGTCAATAAGAAAGTTTGCCAGCTGCTTGAGACTAAACGAGCATCCTTTGCCGATGCCGAGCATACTAAGGTGCTGACCGGAATGATGATTGGCGGAGTCACGGTTTTCGGACTGCCCGAGCATATACCTATATATGTGGATGAAACTGTCATGAAACAGCCGCAAGTTATCATGGGCGGTGGTAATCGCAGCAGCAAACTGCTGCTTGACCCGACTGAACTTAATAAACTTGCAAGTGTGAAAATAATAGAAAGTCTGGCAATTGGTCGTGAATAAATGGTGGCGACTCCCAGACTCGAACTGGGGACACAAGGCTCTTCAGGCCTCTGCTCTACCAACTG
>CBKXXB010000039.1:0-4939 GCA_966685145.1 uncultured bacterium
TTGCATTTGCTCGTCTATAAAATGACAACTGAAAAATTAATGGTAAATGCTTCCGAAAGTAGCACGGTATGTTGACTTACAAATATACTGCTAGGGATTCAGCTAGCGGTGAAAAGATAAAAGCAGAGGTCCAGGCAGAAAACGAACAATCGGCTGCCAAGCTGATAAGAAACCAGGGCTTTGCTCCCATTACGATCGAGCTTGATGACGGCCTTTCAAAAGGTGTGGGTAAGTTATTTAATAAAGTCCGCACCAAGGATAAGATTCTCTTCTCACGACAATTATCAACTCTTATTAATGCTGGTTTGCCTCTCGTGCAGAGCTTGCGTAGCGTGGCGGAGCAGACTCCCAGCAAGCCCTTAAAAATTGTAATTAGCCAAGTAATTGCCGACGTCGAAGCCGGCCAAGCGTTCTCTGTTGCGCTTTCGCGCCATCCGGAAGTGTTTAACCAGGTTTTTATTAGCCTGATTGCTGCCGGTGAGACCTCCGGCACATTAGATGCTTCCTTGGATAGATTGGCTAACCAGCAGGAAAAAGATGCCGAAGTGCTCAGTAAAGTCCGTGGTGCTATGGTCTATCCGATAATTGTACTTCTAGTTATGTTTGCAGTAATAGGTTTTATGATTGTGAAGGTGCTGCCACAGGTTGAAGTGCTTTATGAAGGCTTGCCTGGCGCAAACTTGCCTCTACTAACCAGGCTGTTGCTTTCACTGTCGAGATTCATCATCAATTACTGGTTCTATGTTCTGGCTGCTCTTGGCGTGATAGCGTTTTTCATGACCAGGTGGGCAAGAACCTTTGGCGGGAAACGTTTCGTAGACAAATTTAAAATGAAAATGTGGCCAATTGGTCCGTTGTTCATGAAACTTTACATGGCACGTTTTGCGCGCACGGGTACAACTCTTGTAGCTAGCGGCGTGCCGCTTATCCAAATGCTAGAGATTACGAGCCGGTCTATCAACAACGTGCACCTTGATACTTCCATAAGGGCGGCTATTGAAAAGGTCAAAGGCGGCAAGGCCTTGTCTGAGGCGCTTGAGAACGACCCCAACTTCCTAGATCTTGTACCTGACATGCTTCATGTAGGAGAGCAGTCGGGCTCTATTGAAGAAATGCTGGCCAAAACGGCTGATTATTACGAGCGTGAAGTGGACAACCAGATCAAGACGGTTTCAACTATCATAGAGCCTGTTTTGATGGTAATACTCGGTGTTTTCGCCTTCATAATTGTAGCTGCCGTACTGCTGCCGATTTACAGCTTGGCAGGGCAGACGATAATCCGTTAGAAAAGCCTTGCTTTTTTACAATTTGATGGTTACTATCTAAAGCATAACCGTAAAACAATTCATATAAGGGGGCATTATAAAAATGTTGAAAAACCTAAAAAAACGAAGCGAAGGCTTCACTATTATTGAAGTCCTGATCGTACTGGCTATTGCCGGACTTATTATGCTTATTGTCTTCCTGGCTGTTCCTGCATTGCAGCGTAACAACCGTAACACTCAGCGTAAAAGTGACGTTGCAGCTTTGCTTGGTGCTACTGCAGAATATGTCAACAACAATGGCGGTCAGCTTCCTACGGCTTCAGGTGACTTTAACACTGTCTTCGTGAACGCCAACGCTAAGCTCGGATTTTACCCACCGGCAAATGCAGACTATAACTACAGTGCTGCTGCCCGTGCAGCCGTGCCTGCTTTCCCTGCAGGTAACGACACCGTAGTTGTCTACAACTATCTAAAGTGCGCCAACGCAACCACTGGAACTTTGACCGGTGCATCTGCCAGAAGCATTGCTGCTCTATACAGAATAGAAGGTAGCAGTACGGACGTTACACAATGTCAAGAGTCATAAAAAACTGACACAAAGTAACGTAGCAGTGGGCTCTTACGGGAGCCCATTTTCTTTATACTAAGAGGCGATAGTTATGATAATTTTTACTCTGACAGTACTCGGGCTGGCTCTAGGCAGCTTTGTCAATGCTCTGGTCTGGCGCGTCCGTGAGCAGGAGACTCCAAGTAAGCGCAGTAAGCGCGAGTATTCGGTTCTCTGGGGGCGGTCTATGTGTCCGCACTGCCATCATGTGCTTGCTGCCCGGGATCTGGTTCCGGTCGTAAGCTGGCTGTTGCTTAGGGGCAGGTGCCGCTACTGTAAGAACTCAATTCACTGGCAGTACCCTCTGGTAGAAATTTTTACGGCAGTCTTGCTAGTGCTTTCGTATATAGCCTGGCCCTATGCTTGGGGAGGGGAAGGCTTGTTCAGATTTGCTATGTGGATTCCCATTCTAGTACTGCTGGTAGCACTTTTCATATACGATCTGCGCTGGATGCTATTACCTGACAGACTTACAGCTGTTTTCGTTGGCTTAGTGGTATTACAGCTATTTGGCGTGGCCGTTCTATATCAAGGTGGCATAGTATTATTAAGGGATGCGCTACTGGCTGTTTTGCCGTTGGGTGCGTTCTTCTATGTTCTTTTCCAGGTTTCGAGCGGACGATGGATTGGCGGCGGGGACGTTAAGCTAGGTTTCGGGCTTGGTTTGTTGGCTGGGAATATTGCAAGCGCTTTGATGATACTGTTTCTGGCATCGGCTATAGGCACCGTAATTTCATCCGTACTAATGGTAACGAACAAGGCTTCACGTAAGACGCAGTTGCCGTTCGGTCCATTTCTTATCGCAGGGGCCATCATTGTGCAATTATGGGGTTCTGTCATTCTAGCCTGGTACGAAAATCAGCTAATAATTCTCTGAATAATTGCAACCGCTGATTTAGGCCTTAAAGCCTAACCCGGGATAACTCTTATGCTATACTTATGCTTATGATATGTGGTGCACGGCCACGTGGCTATACAGTAGTCGAAGTAATGATTTTTTTGGCTGTTACTGGCGCCCTTCTTGTAAGCGCCATGTTTTTAGTGGCTGGCCAGCAGAGTAAGACTGAATTTGCACAGGCAGTAAGAGAGTTCGAGTCGCAAGTACGAGATATCATTAACGACGTTTCGGTCGGGTTTTATCCTACGAACGGACGGGTCAAATGTGAGCCGAGAATGCCACTCGGCAGCGGTGTGGTTATGAGCGAGGTTCCTACCGAGCAGGGCACCAATGCCGGCTGTACATTTGTTGGCAGAGTTATACAGTTTGCTCCGCAGGGCAGCCAGGGCCGGGTTATGCGTGTCTATACGATTGCAGGACAGCGCCTAAGCCCGTCACCGCCACCTAATCCCGTTCTGCGTGAGGTAACGAGCCTTGAGGATGCAGAACCACGACCAATTGCCAGGGGTAGCGGCGGCTCCGATACTACTCCTGATTTTTACGAGGACATGTATCTTGGCCCTGTTAGGATAGGCAAGGTCAGCTACACGCACGGTGCGCTTACCGAGACCATGGGCGGTGTAGGGATTTTTACGACTTTTCGCGGGTATAGCGGCAATTCTCTAGGCTCTGGTTCAACTTCTGCCGATCTTGGGCCTCTCTCAAATGTTGGGGGATCTACTAGCTTAGACCAGGACCCGCAACAATTCGTGGACCGGGTTATAAATAAACTTCGTAATCCTGCATTTAAAAGCACTATGAATCCCTCCGGCGGCGTTACTATTTGTATATTGAGCGAAGGCACAACACAGTATGCTTTATTGAAAATAGGCGGCGAATCACGGAGTTTGACCACCGAGCTAACCATAAGCGGCGGGAGTGTATGCCCATGAGGAAGCTTGGCATATCCGGTGACACCATAATTGAAGTATTAGTAGCTATAACGGTGGTTAGTGCCGTTCTGGGCGGTGCTTATGCCTCTGCCAGCAGAAGCTTGAGACAGACGCGTATGGCTCAGGAGAGAGGCGAATCACTTAAACTGGCCGAAGCCCAGCTGGAGCGGCTAAAGTCAGTGGCACTTAATCCGGCGAGCACAGTTTTTTCAACGGCATCGTACTTTTGTCTTGATAACAGCCTCCAGGTAAGGAACCTTACTACTATGGACCGCGACGACTTTTCCAGCGCTACTTATCCTGCGGAATGTCAACAGACTCCGATGGGGGGGACGGTTTACTATGTATCAATTGATCGCAGCCCCGGTAATGTCTTTACCGTTCTCAGCCGCTGGGACCGTGCAACCGGTACCGGCAGAGACGAAGTGAAAATAGTGTATAGGTTATACCAATGAGAATGCGAACTAACCAGAAAGGCTTCACTATTGTTGAGCTCATGATTGCAACAGCCGTATTCTCGGTGGTGCTTCTTATATGTACCACAGGCTTGCTTCAAGTAGGGCGCCTATATTACAAGGGCATAACTTCGACCCAGGCCCAGGAAACTGCTCGGAGCATCATGGACGAAATTACTCGCGCAATCCAGTTTAATGGCGGACGTGTACAGCCGGTTAGTGGCGGAGCTCCATCCTTTTACTTCTGCATAGGCGATCAGCGCTATAGCTTTATTCTTGGTAAACAGCTGGTTCAAACGGTGGTTGACGCTAGCGATGAAACCCCTAGGGTTCTGGTAATGGATAGTAATCTTGCCTGCAGCAGCGGACAGGATCTCAGCAACCCTGCTGGCTTATCTCCCAGTTCGAAAGAATTATTTGCACCGAAAATGAGACTGGCAAGGTTGGAGGTAATCAGTCTTGATACGCCAGGTAATAGCTATGACGACAACCTTTACCAGGTGAATATTAGGGTAGTATCCGGTCACAAAGACGTCCTGAATGCCACAAAAGACGCTTGTGCTCCAAGCAGAGATGGTACACAATTCTGTGCAGTATCAGAACTAAGTACAACCGTATTGAAGCGTGTAAAATAGAAGGTACGATATTATGAAGCGCCAAGAAGACATAAAACTACTCAAAAACCAAAAAGGCCTTGTTTCGATTGTCGTGACCCTGATAATAATGATCATTATAGGTTTGATCGTTCTTGGCTTTGCCAGATTAACCAGGCGTGAACAGAG
>CBKXXB010000040.1:0-4929 GCA_966685145.1 uncultured bacterium
TTCAGATACCGAGACGGCTAAAGCAGTCGATGAGATTATTGCCGAAGAAAGTGATGCGCTTCTGGCTGCGGAGGATGAAAAGCACGCTAAGTCTATTGAGGAGAAGAAAAAACCCTCCTTAACAGCCCGGCTGAAAGGATTGCTGGGTGCGTGGTGGCATAATCGAGCAGCCCGGCGTGCGACCTTTGCAATTCTTATCTTAATCGTAGTGGCGGCAATGGTAACGCCTGTCAGTCGTTACTTTATGCTCAATACATTCGGCGTCCGTAGTGCTGCCTCAATCAAAATTCTGGATGAAAGTACGCGGCAGCCACTCAAAAATGTTCAGGTTAGCTTAAGGGGTCAAAAAGCCCTTACTGACGATGAGGGGGTTGCAAGGCTTACAGAACTCAAGCTTGGCTCGACTGAGCTCGTGATTGAAAAGCGTGCCTTCGCTCCTATCAAAAGGCAAGTGACGCTGGGCTGGGGGAGTAACCCTCTAGGTGATGCCAGCTTGACACCGGTGGGTAGTCAGTACGTTTTTGGCGTGAGCGATTACTTATCCGGCCAGCCTATAAAAAAAGCTGAAGCTACCAGCGGTGAAGCCAGTGCTTTCTCGGATGAGAATGGCCAGATAAAGCTGACACTTGATAAAACTGACGACACTCCCTTTGAAGTCTCTATAACCGGCGACGGTCTACGTACTGAAAAGTTGCTGGTAGACCCGAATAATAAAGCAGAACACACTCTTCAAATGGCACCAAATCGGAAGCATACCTTTATTAGTAAGCGTTCAGGCAGATTCGATGTGTATAAGATAGATGCTGATGGCAAAAACGAAGAGCTTGTCCTTTCTGGTACCGGAAATGAAAGGGACGATATACTGTTAGTTCCGCATCCTAAAGATGAGCTGGTTGCGTTGGTATCAACCAGAAGCGGTGCCCGTAACAGCCAAGGATTCCTACTGAGCACCTTGCTACTAATAGATTTGTCGGATAACAGTACTGTCGAGGTGGCTCAGTCAGAGCGGGTACAGGTTCTTGATTGGGTAGGAGACAAGCTCGTTTATGTTCGGGTTGCCGCCGGCTCCAGTGCCGCTAACCCTGCACGCCATCGTCTCATGACATACGACGTAAAAACGTATGAAAGCAGTGAATTAGCCAGCAGTAACTTCTTTAATGACGTAACAATTGCAAAGGGCTTGGTTTATTATGCCCCCTCAAGCGCTTACCAGAACGGACAAACGGCATTCTATAGAATCGGTACTGACGGCAATAACCGGCAAGCCGTTTTAGCCCAAGAAACCTGGAGCATCTTCAGGACAGGCTATCACAACTTGACACTTGCCATTGGCCAGGATTGGTATGATTACAACCTGGGCAATAACAAACCAACCAAGCTGGGCGGAGAACCGGCTAATCTTCGGAACAGGTCCTATGTTGACAGTCCAGACGGGAAGCGCAGCCTTTGGGTGGATCAACGCGACGGCAAGGGCGTGTTGCTGACTTATGACCTTGAAGGTAACGAAGATACTCAGGTGTTTGAGAGAAGCGGACTCAGAACGCCTATTCGTTGGCTCAATGACAGAAGCGTAGTTTTTAGGGTAAATACCGATCAGGAAACGGCCGACTATGCTGCTAGCCTGGACGGAGGCGAGCCTAAGAAGATTCGGGACGTGACAGACACTAACGGCGTCGAGGCCTGGTACTACTACTAACGCCTCTGGCTTATGAGAAGGGAGTATTCCCTCTCATCGGACTTTTCCGAATGAATCGGAATTCGCCCCGCTAACCAGGCCTGCTCTCCCGTAATGCTAGGGTTTAAGGGTGAGGATAACGACTTTGCCATCTGTTTTAAGGTGTGTTCTAAAAACCCTGTTACGTAACTTGTAAGCCTCTCCTACTTTGATAACCTTTTTGCTGCGTACCCTCCCGGCCTTACTCAGCATCTTCACTATAAGATTGCGTTCGGCGTCTGTATCAGGGTGAACAGCATGAGTCAGCTGGGCGTTATGCATGATGATACCAAGCCCCACGTCCAACGAAGCAGCGCCCAGCCAGAGTTGCCTCTCGGCTTTAGGCTCCTTTAAAATATGTCGTTGCCAGAAACTGATATGCCGCTTTTCAATGTCTGAAATAAGTGGCGAACAGGACCAGAACCTTACATGATGCCGGCTGTTCGGAGAGTCATTAACCGGTAACTGAAAGCCCAGGTCCTGCTTTCGGCCGAATAGGTACAAATTACTAAAAGGAGCGTTTAGGTATGGTTTTCTAAGCACGATTGCCACACCCATTTTCAGTACGGTGCCGATAGTGCGTTTATCTGCTAGATGCCAGCCCGCTGCCGTCATAGCCTTGATAACTTGGTCACGGGTTCCAACCACACCAATGTTTACTGGATCAGAGGCAAGACCGTCAGGAGTAGTAGAGTAGTGCGGAATGTGGTTGGGCTTGATAAAAATACGAATAATCCGCATGAGGCCGGGAATCAAAATATAGGCGCCCAAAATGTACGTTCCCAGTACTGCTAACGGTGCGGGCACTTGCCGATTCAATATCGGGTAGGCATCAGTAGCTACCAAATAAGCACCAACCAACCCCGGTATAAGCACCGCAAAGCGCTTGAAGAATCGTATCACTGCATCAATCATGTACCCTTAGAATACAACGGTTCTAAAATGTCTTTGTAAAATCAGCCACAACAAAGTTTCTGGGCGTCGGCAAAGTGCTTCAAGGATTGCACAGGTCCCCTTGGGGTGACATCTAAAGTGTTTATGATAGAATGGCAGTTATAGGAGGATAGCAACTTAAATGAATAGAAAAACAAAAGTCTTACTTGCTGGCTTAAGCCTGCTGACGCTAGTCGTGGCCGGAATGCTCCCTGTAAGCGCTGCACGCGAGAATGGCTTAACCGGGGGTCTTGAGCGGAGAACAATAGCTCAAGCCGCACAGCAAGGCAACATGAGCGAGCAGCAAGTCCAGGAGCTCAAAGACAGGCTGCAAAAGCGCAAAGATGAGCTTAAGCTTCGGTTAAGTAATGCTCAGAAAAACCGTCTTCAGTCCAGATGCCAGAACTCTCAAGGAGTCCTGAAATCGGTTGAGGGTCGTATAAAAGGTATTCAAACCAGTCGTATCCAGATTTACGGCAACCTCATTGACCGGCTTACAAGCTTGTCGTCAAGGCTCAGGGCCAACAATGTTGATACTACGGAGCTTGACCAGAACATTGAGGAGCTTAAGGAAAAGATTGAAGAATTTAACACGGTGCTAGCAAGCTATATACAGGCAGTCGCTGATCTTGCAGTTATGCAATGCAAGGATGACCCGGAAGCCTTCAAGGCTTCGTTGGAAAAGGCCCGCGAGCTACAACAAGAGCTTCGACAAAGCGGTCTGGAAATCAAAACTTTTATCCAGGAAACCTTAAAGCCCACCCTGGCCAATATACGAGAGCAGCTGGTCGATAGTACCGGGGGCGCTACAAACGGAGAAAATGAGTAATGGAAACGGAAGAAAAAAATAACACACAAGATCCGCAATCACCTCAGGATCAACCTACGACGGCTCCGATAATTGATGTGCAGCCGCCCCAACAAGATATTGGCAGCGGGCCTGCTTCACAGAATCAGGCAGACGCAGTTGCGCCATCTTTTTCTAGCCCAACAGAGCCTAGTTCGCAGCCAGCCTCTATGGCTGAACCGTCTGAACAAAAGAAGCCAACGGATAGCCCTGGAATACCGCAAGCTCCGGACCCCGTCAAGCAACCTGAACTCACGGCTCCGAAAAAGCACGGTGCTCCATTGTTAGTCATTGGTGTGGCTATTGTTGTTGCCGCTATACTGGCCGTGTTTACCATCTTTGCCTTTAGCAAACAGGATAAAGAGTCACCGAAGCCTTCAGCTGGCCTAAACGAAACGCAACAGCCTGCAGTCGAGCAAGTTACACCACAGACAGTAGACAACACTTCAAGAGAGGTTGATGAGGCTATCCAAAGCGTGGATGAGGCGGCAGACTTCTCAGAGGATGAGTTATCAGATCGAGCCCTCGGCCTTTAAGCTCCTATTGCAGTTTGGCCGATTCGTGTAGCTGTATGTCCAAGCAATGTGGCATAGGTTTCGGCATCATTGACATTGAATGCCGTAAATGGCGGCAGTTCGTACGCACCTACGAGGCCGTCATTTACCAGCTGACGAGCTATTTCTTCAGGACTTGGTCTAAGCGGCAGGCTGGTGTGCTCTGTAATGCCTAGCTTAGCAAGCGAATTAAGCACTACTTCACTATCCTCAAATACGTAGACACCTACATTAACCGGATTCTGTTCATGAGTTCGTCTGTCACGGTAAAAGTCAGAAATCCTGCCGTTATCTTCAATCTCGTATACGAGACCGCTCTCTACCGGCTGAACACGCGCTACCGCAAAGGTCACTGGGAACGGTCCCGAGTCATGGTGATCTAATAAGCCCAGCCAAGGTGAAGCATCTACATAGTGGTCTCCCGAAGCGCCCAATATCCGCCCCCTATGGGCTATAAGCGGCCGGATGAACGGCCCGAATGCATTGTCGGGCGGGGCCAAAACGACTTCGGCTTGGGAAGGTATGTCACTATGCGATCTTATGGTTGATAGGTTTTCGCTATGTGCATGTACGACCTGTCTATCTGTTGATGGAAGAGCTTGTCGAAGGATTCGACCAAGTATCGTCTCACCTCGCGGGTTGCCGGTAGGGAGCAGGTGTTTTGGGTAAAACGGTTCAAAGCCCAGACTGTCAATTGTTCGCCTGAGCCGGGTGCTGCGGCCACCTGCAGCAACATGCAAGGTTTCTGGAGAACTCATAAGTTGTTACATTGTAATGTATTTTCTCTCTTATGAGAAATGTAATTATTATATGAAAGGCGTTCTTGTTCGTGATGGTGTAGCCTGGTTCCTCTATACTAGGCCCACGAGGAGATGGCAATA
>CBKXXB010000041.1:0-4276 GCA_966685145.1 uncultured bacterium
CAAGATGTACCCATGGGGCGGGCAGGTCAGCCGGAAGAGGTTGCTGCTAGTTTTGTTTTTCTTGCGACCGATGATGCGTCTTATATGAACGGCCAAATATTGCATCCGAACGGAGGCGTTATAGTAAACGGATAAAGCCGTACTTCCAATACGGGGCGGTGTAATCTCAGTATCTGGAAAGCTGGCACATTTAATCCTCTGGCCAGCTCTAAGTTATGTTGTTAAAAGAAATACAATAATCACTTCCAATTTACATAAGCGGAGTATACAATTAACTCTCGTTTGTGGGAATGGGAAGTAAAACAAAGTTTCGCCTAGCTAAATATAAGCAGAGAGTACATCAGGCAAGTCCGTATATGCGTACCTTGCACACCTTCAATGCATTGAGCTTGGTAGGCGGCATTCTTTATGGCTTGTACTACGGGATATTCTTATACAAGAACACGTTTTCGCTATCGGTTTTAGCTATGGATGGTTTGCTGGGCGGGCTAGGTGGATGGCTGGGATATATCCTAGGCGTTGTAATCATAAGACGTTTTGGGTATGGTTTTTGCTTAAGGGCAGCCTTCGGAATCATGGCTGCGGTGTCTTTTTTTACTGCTCTGGTAGCCGGTAGTATTGCCGACTGGTTTATGATCTTAGCAGTACTCAAAGCGCTGCCAGTCGGTATGTATGCCGCGGCCGTAGATGCGATAATGTTAAGGGAGGTGGCTAGTGGTTCGCGTGATGGCTTCTTGCAAATTAAGCTTGCTTTTGAATTTTTGGCTGGAATTATGCTGCCAAGTATAGTTGGCGCATTAATCAGTCAAGCTCATGGATATGAGTTGGCCTTTATCTTATCAGGACTTATATACGTTGTGGCACTGTGTGTTCCTGTAAAGCTACCCAAACCAGACGTGAGCTTGAACTTACGTGAAATAGCCAATACTTTCAAACGTCCGTTCTACAAACGGCATGCAGCCAACCGTACCGTTGCTGCGGGTTTTAATCAATTAAACGGTTTTGTGTTGATGATAATCCCATTCCTTATGTTGCAGGACGAACTTAAGGTAGGGCTGTTAACGAGCGGTATTGCCTGTCTGGCTGGTATAGTTTCACTGCTTGTCCGAAAAATTAGACCTCGTCAAAAGTTGAAGTTCGGATATGTGGCATATACGGTCCGCGGTCTGGCCAGTATGCTATTCATCAGCTTTTGGTCTGCTCATGTACTCGTGATTTGGCAGCTTGTTAACAAGTTGGCAACGCCGTTACATGATCCCCTGCAGCAGAGTTTAGATATCCATAATGATAGCCTTATTATGGGTGAGAATCTGCAGAAGAAGGCCCTACACATTAACTTGCTTAATAATACGTTATTTCTTATCGGCACCACCTTTGCTTATGGCGTTTTCTATCTGCTTACCAAGACTGCCCCAGGGCAACAGCAACTTATCCTACAGCTTCTTATCATGAGTTTTGCATCTTGGCGCTTTATAAACCTGACCCTATCTGTGCGCATAAATGAGTGGGCCCAGAGTAGGGCGACTCAATTTCCGGTTCTTCAATAAATGACAAAACGGCCGAAGGTAGCCGTACTATTTACTTCCTCTTGGTTTCCCCAGAATGGCCATGGGCCGTTCTCGCCATGCACCATCCTCTTTGTACTTCAGAGTATAAATGTGAAGCAGTATCCAGCCTTCCTCTAGTAGTTTGTTTACTTCTTCCCTTCCTGAAGTTTCAATATTATGCCCAGTCAATTCACCTATGTTTAAGTCCCAGAGCTCCAAACTCCTTTCTTTCGTTAGCATATCTTGCTTGGCTGCGTTATCCATTGCTGCTCCCTATAGCTCTACTATACCTAGACGCTTGTTCTGGTAATATGACTTTTCTCACTGTATAGATCGGCCCGCGTTCTACTTCTAGTAAGCAGCCAGAATATGACTGAGATAAATATTATTGCAAGGAAAACGATCGATGTATTCAAAAAACTAGCGGCTAAAGAGCCTGTCGCTGCAAACAGCACCGCTTCTGGGAGTGAGCCGATGGTTGCGGCAAGCAAAGACCACATAAGCGGCAGGGAGGCAGTACCGGCAGCAATTGAAACTGTCTCCGATACAATCGGGATGGGCCGGGATAAAACTATACCTATGACTCCCCATTTTCTCAGTACAGTGTGAGCTTTATTCATCTCCTCATCAGTAACAAATTTCTTAGAATAATTTTGAGATTTTTTGCCTATGTAATAGCCTAGCAAGAATGCCCCGCCGCGTCCTAACAGAGACATGAGAGTGCCAGCGAGGATTCCGAACAGCGCGCCATGCGCGACCATGACTATACTGGATGCCACGGGCAGTACTACGTCAACTACCAGCAAAGTAATACCCATGAATGCTGCACCGATAGTAGCAGAATCCATGAATGGTTTCGGGTTGGTAAGCAGGGGTACTTTATAAGTTTCAGCTAGCAGGTAGATAACGAGAAAAAATACCGAAACGAGCAGGAGCAAGATGGAATATCTTTTCATGTCGTCTATTACTTATCCTTTATGATTTTCCATATGGCACCGCTTTTTGGTACTGTTCGTGCACCATGATCAATGATGTAAAGGCTCTCACCATCAGGAGAAAACTTTACGAATACGGGGCGGTTAGGGCCATCACCTATCACGCCAAAGGTCTTACTGACAAAGAAATCATGTTCAGTCATCGTCTTCATGTCTAGGCGCGTAACCTTCCTTCCGGCTTTGACCGGTTTGCCACCTGTAGTAAACGGCGCCTCAGAACCGAACTGAGCAACAAAAGCCTGACCTTCGTAACCGAACTTTTCATCACGCGAGAAATCCATGAAAGTAGCAGTGCTATGGTTCTCGAAGGTGTAGAGCGGCTCCTCCAGGTCAGGATGTTTATTGAGTACGAGGCCAATTTCTTTATCGTCGCTTAGCTCGGTAATCGGTTTACCCGCCAAGTAATCCGGCCAACCATACCAAGCGTTGGGCTTAACTTCGTACAGGGCTTCCGGCCCTGATGCGGGTCTGCTGCCACGTACGTCTGCACCTTGGTCCAGCACCAGAAGCCGGCCTTCTATATCTACCGTCAATCCGTAAGGATTTCTTAAGCCCCACGCATACACCTGGAGATCGGTGCCGTCGGGGTTGCACTCATAGACAACACCATTGGCCTTTAGTTCTCCTTTGATAATTTGGCCGGGGGCGCTGGGCGTGCCCAACGGGAGGAATGCTCCGGTCTCAACGGTTCTTAGCGGATTAAACGGATCCTTAGACTTATAATTCTTGCCGGTTAGCACTACATCATGTGCTGGAGTATCATGCCCGTCCTTATGTTTTACGAGCCAACCAAAAACAGTAAGGTTGTCGGAGCCAACGACACCAGTGTTCGTAATCGTGCCCTGCCCGAAATAAACTTTGTTGTCCTTTATTGCTATATGGTCTGTGTGGTGATCACCGTAAGAGGGCAGGTCGGTCACAAGATCAGTGCGTTCACCTTGGAGGTTTACGCGGGAAAGTGTTCCGCGATGAGTAGCTAGGAATCCGTCCTCATGCCATTTTAGCCCTATAAGAGGGCCATTGAACCCCTCTGCAACCAGTTCTTTGTTGCCGTCTGGTGCTAAACGGAGAATACGTGACTTTTTATAAATGAAGGGATAGGTAAACCCAGCCTCAGTAAAATAGAGTGCACCATCTGGTCCGAATTCCAGGCTAGTTGGGTAGCTTAAGCCATCTACAACCTTTTCGATCTGATAGCCCTTCTCTATATCGTAGTTGCCGTCACCCTTTTCTAGATCAGTCATAGTATCTCCGCCCGCATACAGGCATTTAATAATTATGTAGTAGCGCTGAGTAGCGGAAATCTCATACTTGCTAGACTTATAATGAAAAGTTAAGGCGCTAGGAGTAAATAAGTGGCAGATTGTGTCCGCTGCTCTTAATGATATGGTTAAAAGCCCAGAGTCTTCTAGAGCGGAACAAGCCATGCAAACAATGCTGCAAATGCAGAAGCTAGACTTATTCGAACTTAAAAACGCTTACGAGAACGGATAGAAGCATACGAGCACTGATACCTGAATATGTAAATAAAAAATTGTAGCGCTGTTTGTTGCATAAACAGGTAAATAGTGTTAAAATATAACAAATTTGTTGGAGCATGATAGGTGAGAGTATTAGTTTTAGGATCTCATGGTTTTCCCGAAGGCACCGAGTACAATCCTGCCGTTAGAGCTCATATGGAAGATACGGAGCCGAAAATTTTGCAGGCAGTCGCTGACGATATGCAGCGTCACG
>CBKXXB010000042.1:0-4188 GCA_966685145.1 uncultured bacterium
TGGCGGAGGGGAAGGGATTCGAACCCTTGATACGAGTCACCCCGCATACACGATTTCGAGTCGTGCGCCTTCAACCAGCTCGGCCACCCCTCCATAACGGTGTATTGTAACAAACAAGCCTGGAGATTAAGTGCTAGCTAGGCTAAGAGCACCAAGCTTATGAACAACTACCAAGCCGCTTGGTTCTTGCTCAAGCCGATACCGAGCCGAGACAAATTCTTGGCCAACTTGTAGCAGTTCGCGAGCAATATTATCGGGGTTGTTGGTACTACTCAAGTAATCATAATCACCAAAGCGCCACAAGAGACTTGTGTAGGCGCGTGCCCAACGTGAAGCTTCAGGCACATATTTGTTTAGCCTGTTTGAACGCGTCAAGCCAGCCAATAGATCATCGGCACCAGCCACAGAGTCACGCTCCCTCCGCTGCGGACGGTCTAGTTCTATTTCTTCACCATAAGGAGGGCTTAGCTGCTTGGCGTGATTGGAGTACTTAAGCTCAGCAATGCGCTTCGATAGGCCTGCCGCAACCGTCATGATATAGCCCCATGGCGAATGATCTTTCATGTATTCAATATCAGCCAGGGTCCACTCTTCACCCCTTTTACTCTTGCTGTTAAGCTCGGGATCAAGCGCTCCTTTGCCGTCATCGTGGCCAAGGCCGTCTGACCAGACCGGCGCTTGATCGGTGGCAACACCGGTTATCTCACTTAATCGGGCAGCATTAGACATCCCAAGCTCGGCTACTTCTACACCTTCTTCCGCCAAATCATAATCAAAATTGCAGAGCCTTCTTAACAAAAAAATTGATGGGGCGATGAAAGTTCTTTCAGTTTCAGGTGTTGCGAATGGCCTGGCAAGCTCCAAAGCCCTATTTACCAAAGATTCACGTCTGATAAACTCTTCTTCTGTCTGCGGAGGCTGCACCGCCTCCAGAAAGGTGATTGCTCGTTCACGATCTTCATAGCTGACGCCAAGAAGCTCAGCCACCAAGTCAACATTTCCCAAAAACTCAGCGTCAGTTTCAGGTACAGCGATTTGCGGGACGTGCTCAAAAGCATCGCGTTCTATTAAAATTGGCATATAATTTACTACCTAAGCTTAATCGTAGGAGGATTTCCTTCTCTTGTATACAATTATACGCCCACATGTCAATAGTTATTGAAGGTCTCTTGTAGACGTAGCCACTTTATAGAGTATAGTCAGATATCATGGCAAAAGCAGCGAGAGCAATTATTATAAAAGGCGATAAGCTTCTGGTCATGCACCGCGACAAGTCAGGTGCCCAATACTTCACGCTCGTAGGTGGCCGAGTAAAGGATAACGAGTCAATGGAGCAGGGCCTAGTAAGAGAAGTCAAAGAAGAAACAGGGCTGAACGTTACCTCGGCAAGACTTGTTTATGTAGAAGAGCACGCTCCACCATACAACGAGCAGTACATATATCTCTGTGAAGCCACGGGGGCGCATGATTCAATCGCTATCCAGACCGCTTCCGAAGAAGGCTTCATGAACCAAATCGGTATTAATAACCATCAACCGATGTGGGTTGATATAAGAGCCTTCCCACGTATTCAGTTCCGCACTCCGCAGCTCCAAGCCGCTATTACCGAAGCTTTCAGGAGCGGTTTCCCGACTCAGCCGATTAAGTTGTAGAAAAAGGGCTAGTAGGCCTGGAGATTTTTAAGTGATTCTGCCGTTTCTGCCAGCTCTGGGCATTCTTTTTCCAGGTAAAAGTACAGGTCCTTGCCGTTATTCAATCGAACAGTCTGTTTAAGCTCCATACCTGAATCAGCAGAGGGTTTCTCGGCATCACTGTAGACAAGAGCAATACCCCTCTGACACGACTGCAACTTCGGCACTGCCGCAAATACTTCCTCCAGCGTTCGTCCAGTATATAACTTAGCAACATTTTGATTAAGCACCAGTTTATTGCTGATATTGAGCTGCTCGTGACCTCCTTCGCCTGGAGAATCGTAGGAATAGGTTAACTGCAATGCAGATGCGGCCGGTAAATATAAGCGCGCTTCCGGAAAATACACGTCACCAGTCTTAGGATCTATAGGCGCATTGGGCTTAATTCCTTCAACTGCTCTAACTATTAGCTCCCGTATCGTTTCGGCTCCAACTTGTTCACCTATACTGCGTTGGTACTTTATCCATACAACTGCATAAGAAACAGCGACTGAGGAAAGCACAAGCACCAGAAATACGATTGTGAATACGAGTGGTTTTTTGTTCCAAATTTTTCGATGTTTTGCTTGTTTTTTAGCCATAAGAAGCTTTCGTTACATGTTACCTTCACTATAGCAAAAGCGCAATGCAAAGAGGGCATGTGAAAAGCCGGTCTTACGACCGACTCATTAATTGGTACACCCGGCGCGATAGCGGACTAAAGTCCTTTTCCGCTCAGCCATGCTCCAAGCAAGCTTGTGTGCGTGGCTTCGCTTCACCGACGCCTGCTCACTTCTTCGCTTTTTGCGTTCTCATCGCGCGCGGCGCAACAGCCAACAAAAATACCCCTCTTTTAGAGGGGCACTTTTGTTGGTACACCCGGCGCGATTCGAACGCACGACCTTCAGTACCGCAAACTGACGCTCTATCCAGCTGAGCTACGGGTGCTTAACGGGCTGAGATGGCCCTTGGTTTATAAAGTACTCTTCCGGGAGCAGCTGGTAGAGCATGACAGAGTAATCTGCCTTGGGAATCGACTCAACTCTCTCCCCAAACCCGTGAATACAGGTTCATGAGACAGGGGAGAGTTTAGCACAAAACAGAGGTAAGTACCAGGCTCACGTTTGTACCATGAGGAATTTAAAATCTTACTCGACGCATGAGTCGATCAATGGCGTCGGGCTGTCTTTCCTCGTGAGGCAGATAGCTGCTTATCGTATTAAGTATCAAATCCTCCTGATCGGGCGGATAGTATAGGGATATGCCTGGCATAAATCTCTTTAAGGGAGTAAGAAAGATGGATCTTATGCCACCCTCTTGCTGTACTGAAAACGAGCGTAAAATCACATATGGGTACAATTTATCGCCAATGGTTATGCCATTCTGATCAATTTTGTAGTTCAGCGTGCGTGGCGGTCGCGAAGCAAAAAATCCGAAACTAACCGCTACTACAGCAATAGTGATGACTGTAATTACATCTCTAGACACCAGATACACTAAAAAGGCCAGTCCGAAAGTAATTAGACCCAGTAGTACGTACCAGTTAGCTCCCTTGTGATGAGCAATATACTCAGAGGCTGTCCAGGAAGCTTCTCCGCCCGTCGGTAAGGTAGAGGATGCAGTATCCTCCTCGGCACTATAGGTCCAATTTTGACCTTGCTCGGATTCTTCTTGCATAAGCGTATTGTAACAGCTTGCTGGTATTTTGTTGTCTTCTATAACAAAGTTGCAGAAATCTGGCGGAGAGAGGGATAGCGGACTTCGTCCTTTATTCACCACGGCGTGCTCGGAATAAATTCCTGCGCGCGTCCTTGTTCCACCGAACCCTCCGCTACCGCGGCACGGGTTCTCATCTTTTCAATCATCCTCCATAGCTCCCGGCCAAAAGGCCGGAGCGAGGGAGGATGGCGGAGAGAGAGGGATTCGAACCCTCGCGAGGGATTGCTCCCCCCTAGCGATTTAGCAAACCGCCCCCTTCAGCCTCTTGGGTACCTCTCCGTATCAACGCAACCCTGCGATTATACCTTTCTAATAACGGCCTGTACAGAGGTAGTTATACTACAAACCAAGCTCGGTTAGTGTTTTTTGGAAACGTTCGCGGTACTTTTCTACATAAGTTTTGTATTCGGGGTCGAAATCCTCGCACAATACCTTGAGCGGCTTTCTGAACTCCGTACTACGATTAAGTAGATATTGGGACTCAGTAAGAGTACCTTCAGAAACACCAAAGAGCCAAAACTCGTCACAAATATCTACTAACTTGCAACAAATTTCCAATGTGTCAGCCCGACTCACTATGTCATTCTCGAAATACTCGGCAGGTAAAGCATTAAAGGGGTGCAGAGGAGCCATGCCTTTACTAAGAACAAAGCTCATGATGTCGTCCTTAATATAGGATAGACGCGCGGGTGAAGCACAGTAAACTAACTTGTCATAAGCCATTTGGTTTCTTTCTGGCGGAAGGGGTGGGATTCGAACCCACGGTACCGTTGCCGGCACGACGGTTTTCAAGACCGTT
>CBKXXB010000043.1:0-3945 GCA_966685145.1 uncultured bacterium
TAGGCCGGCTAGGCCCCACCAGGTATAGGCGACGGCCTCGTTTGCCCAAATATGCACCAAGAAGTTAGTTAGCAGCAGGCCAGTGAAACTGGCAAACATACCGAGCGCCAGAGTACTTGTCGAAGCCATCCTAAATAACGCCAGTCCAACCATTCCTAAAATCGCCAAGAAAAGTACCAGGCCCAGTACGCCCAGTTCGTGTGCCATCTGTAGATAGTAATTTTCATTTAGATTGGTACCCTGGACTTGGTTGCGAATAGATGTCAGACCAGCAGTACCCGGACCATGACCGAGCGGCTGATCGGCCACCCTCTCAGCCGATTCTTGCCAGAAACGCACGCGAAGCTCATTGGGGTTTTCCAGAACAGTTGATTCGTCGGCATGATAAATGACATTTTTTATCAGGTACGTGTCCCGCGCCGCAAAAATCCCTGCACTCGCCAGCACTACCAGGCTGACAAGGCCGGCCAGCACATTACGCCGCACCGGTTTAGTGATCTTTATTTTCTTTAGGGAGAGCCCTCCCATTACTAAAGCCGACATGAAGAACCCGAGCCATGCGCTGCGCGAGAAGGTAAATACCAGACATAAAACGCTAAGTACTACAAGCCACATCGAAACCTTGCGTTGCTGCGGCATGCGGCTCTTTATGAACACTGCCAGTGCAATTGAGCCGATGATAATTATGTATGAGCCGAGCGAGTTGGGATCGCGCAGTGTCGACATTGCGCGCTCAAGGTTGGGTTTGTCATCAATAAAGAATGCCGGCAGAACGCCGTGTTCGCGCGCATAACCTACATTGGTCAGAGCGTCATTAGGCAGGACCGCATACTGCATGATACCGAAAAACAAGACAAACGTGGCCGTAGCTAGCACAGCTTTCAAAGACTGTTCTACTAACTTCCGGGCATCAAAGAGCTTGGCTAGTAACAGCCCATAGAGAAAGAACACCAGAAAACGCGTGTTATACACCAGCCCCAAAGTCTCTGCATCTGAATCTGTTGGTTTCAAAAGCGCCAGAATCACGTTCAGCCCCGCAAAAGCCAAGATGAGCCAAATCAGTCTTTCTTTCAATAGCTGTTTAAACCACGGCTGCGAGTAAGAAGCACCTAGCGCACACAAAAAACCAACTAGCATAATGCCGTCCTTAGCTATCTTTGCCGAAGCCAGAATACCGAAGCTGGTACCAATCCAGGTAGACAGCAGGATATGTAGCGGCATGTATATAAGAAGTCCCAAGAACACGGTGCGGCTGGTGTCGGCTAGTTCGCTTCTGCTCATTTACTATACTATTGTAGACTGTAACCATGCATATTGTCATTGATGCAAGGATTCGGCGGGCAAGTACCGGCAGGCCGGTTGACCGCCTGCTTGAGCATCTGCAGTCTCTGGATAAGACAAACCGCTACACGGTACTGCTGGAGCCAAGTGATGACTGGAAGCCCAAAAGCCGCCGCTTCAAGCCTGTGCCGTGTAAGTACAAACAGTTTTCTTTTAACCCTTTGCAGCAGCTCACCTTCGCCTGGCAGCTTTATCGGCTAAAGCCGGATCTGGTGCATTTCACGCTAACCGGACAACAGCCTGTCTTTTACTTTGGCAAGCAAATCACGCTTACTCATGACCTGACCATGTTCAAATACGCGCGGGCGGGCCGATTGCCCAAGTGGCTTCACTGGCTGCGCATGCGTGGCTATAAATTCTTAGTATGGCAGAGCCACAGGAAGGCAAAGAAGATTCTGGTACCGACAGAATATGTACGTGATGCCGTCGCTAAGTATCACCTGTTTACTAACCGCCGGCTAGTCATAACACCTGAAGCTAGCGAACCCCCCATAGCCAAGCCCGAGCAGACGCCCGAGCAGACGCCCGAAGAGTTCATCCTCTATGTGGGCAGCGCTTTCCCTCACAAGAATCTGAAGCGGTTAGTCAATGCATTTGAGTTATTGAAGCCCTCACACCCTGAGCTCAAGCTTGTTCTAGTGGGCAAGCGTGAATATCATGCCAAGCAGCTGCGCCGCTGGGCCAAGACAAAGCCATTCTTCCATGACATCGTTTTTACCGGCTTCGTTTCTGAAGCCGAACTGAAATGGTACTACAACCATGCGCAGGTTTATGTGTTCCCTTCCTTAAGCGAAGGCTTCGGTCTGCCCGGCCTTGAAGCTATGGTTCATGGCTGCCCGGTGGTTAGCAGCAACGCTACCTGCCTGCCGGAAGTGTACGGGGAGGCAGCTCACTACTTCAATCCGGAAGACATCGAAGACATGACGGCCAAAATCCATGAAGTCTTGGCTAAAGATTCTCTGCGTCAAAAGCTAATTCAAAACGGCCATAAACAAGCCCGTAAGTTTTCATGGCAAAAAATGGCCGAACAGACATTAGATGCATATAAGTCCGTCTTAGAAAGACCATAGTCTTTCAGGCAACGTTTTCGATCTGCGGCAGACGCCGGTCGCCCCATATGACATAGCGCCACTGATCCGGCCTGCCTGAGTAGCCGGCTGCAAACCGCACATCTGCTGCTTCGGATTGTCTTTGTGCTGCAAAAGTGGCGAAGCGATTCCTGCCATGGCTTGACGTGTATGAACTGTCTGAAGTTTTGAAGCCCGCCCTGACAAGGCCCGCAATCAGCAAGGTAGGCGTAACTGCCGACATCGCTCTATCGTGGTAAAACAGGCTGGCTTCAATATCTACGCCGGTTGCTACAATGATACCTCCCGGTGCTAGCATATTAGCAGCTTGTTCCAACGTACCGACCGTATCAGCCAGATGGAAAAACGTGCTTCGGCTGACAATCAAGTCGTAGTCGCCTTCTAGCTCCGGAAGCTCAGAGAGGCGGTTAGCATCACCTAATACATAGGCACTCCGCGGAAGCTGGTTGGTGAGCGTATTGAACCGGCTAAGCTCGCGGTAATCGTGAGCTGATAGAGCCTGAGCCTCATGTCCTGCCTGTAGGCAATTCAGTACGAAACCTCCGGCCGCCGCGCCTATATCCAGTATCCTCAAACTTCTATTGCGCTCCTGCTCGAGTTTGTTTACAAGCCCGTTGGCACTGCAACCAAGATCTTCAAATTCGTAATCAGGGGGTTCTCCATTGAAGCTGTAGCCTTTAGGCGGACCAGCTTGTAATGTATTGAAGCGTGTATCTAGTTCAGATTCCAGCCAGGCGGGCCGCCGGCTGTGCATAGGTGGAGAATCGGTGCCCACCAGGCACTCGAAATTGGCAACTAACATTTTCCCGACAATATCACATTTCTAAAGCATAAACAAAAGCACTTAGCCCCAATAGCAGACTATTCGGGCGGCATCGCTAGCATGTGCTCCAACATGCAAATTTCTACTGTTTTATCGAGCTGCTCCTGGTTTTGTCTTTCTTGCTCTAGTCTCGGGCTTTCTTGGTCACGTGGCCGGAGACGAACTATGGGCAACGGCGCATTAGGTATGAGCTCCATGTTCTCGAGCATTGCGCGTCCAACTGCAGAGATTCGTGCCGACAGTCTTTCCATTCGTGACGGCAGCGGGCATACGTCATCATACCGGTCCTTGCAGCCTTTGCATGAATCCTGCATATATTCTCTCAGCCTTGCTGCGTGCTGCCAAAACCACCGCCATCAAATAAATGGTTCAGGTTAATAACCATCATGCGTGGCTGCTCAGCCGTAGCACCGTGCACTGGACTACCCTCAGCAAAAACCCCGGCTTGAGTAGCGGCAAGCGCCGTCTCGCTTTCTATGACCTTGCGTAACAGCAGAGGAGTCTCAACAACTCCTTGGCTTAGCCTAAGAGCCAATCGAGCAACCAATTCCGGGCTACTATAGTCAACTAGTTGGGCCTTAAGAACTTCCGGGTCACTTTGCATTTCAGCAGCTGCGCTTTGCCTACCCCTAAATCGATTTCTCATACGCTTTATATAACAATGTTTTCTCGAATTTACAAGGTCTAGGCTGT
>CBKXXB010000044.1:0-3898 GCA_966685145.1 uncultured bacterium
TAACCGTTCCAGGTGCCGCTAAGTGCCCGGTAGGTTTTGTCATTCGCGCCTGCCTCATTAAGCTTCTGGAAGAGCTTCTTGGATTGCTCGATGCCGCTTTCTTCTACGGAAGCTGCCAGCTGGCGCCCCTTCGCTGAGAGGAATGGTACGTTGCCTTTTCTCTGTGTGTAAGCCAGGTTCTTATAAGGGTTCGCGGTCCATGAAGTTAATTTGTTGCCGAATTTAGCCGATCTCTTAAACCGGCTATTGGGGTTAAACAAACTTTCTGAACCAGCCCGTTCTCTACGATGCTTCATGGTGTCTGTGCGGTATTTGCGCTGCTTGTCAAACAAACCGCGGCTTTTATCGTTGACCATGCCGGCAAGATTTGCAAAGAGGCCGCCCGCAAACTTGAACGTTGCTGGGATAAAGATATACGGCGCAATATAGGCTGTAAGTATAAGAATGGTTTCCAATAGACCACTTCCTTCGGCTTCTTGTGCTACCCTGGCAAAAATTCGTCCTCCGGCAATAAGTATCATGATCAGCGGGTATAGAAGGAGCAGCTTTTCAAAACTCCCTCCCCACAGCTTCCATAACTTATCGTTGCCGGGGAAAATCCAAGCCAGTATGGCTAACGGTGCCAGGAGAATAAGGGCTATAAGGATGAATTGGCGCAGGGCCAAAACCAAGAACGCCAATAGCAGAACAACGCCTATTACCAGCGCATAGCTTAGAAGTACGCCGATGCCCGCCAGCGCGAACCCGGCCGGCACCCCAACCAGTACTGTACCGGTAAAGATACCGCCGGCAATAACCCCGGGGTCGAATAAGCTTGAAAGAGTTATATCCCCTCCACCGAACGCTGAGGTCATAAGGCCCAGTATGCCGCTACCTACGTCATTTGTAAGCCTTATTAAGAAAGTCGTTATTTCGTAAGACAAGCTCATGAAAAGCACGGCTGCAAACAACCTAGGCATAGCCTTCTTGACGGTATAGGCGTCAAACATGTTAAAGCCAAGAGCTGTACTGATTACCATCACGAGAACTATGGGCACGAGAATTATATAGGCTATATTGCGCAGCCGCGCCCAGGTATCCCGGAGCTTTTGGGCGTCTTCACCCTCAAAGTAATCATTCGGTACCCTAAGCAACTTTTCGATCTGTTCGTCAATGTAGCCCACGAAGTCGTCAGCCAGGCGAAGAGCCGGGCAAAGCAACCAACTCATCTCACCACCTTCACTTTCGCATGACGGCTCGGTGCTGGTTGACCCGTCGCCACCAGAACCACCGCCCGGGTTGCCTGCAGGGTTACCGGAAGCGGGGTCGCCGCTGAGCTGCACGTTATTGACGGCATTTGATTCGTAACAGTTAGATGAACTGTTTTTAGTTCGGCGTGAAATGTTGAACGGGAACCAGTCGTATTCATGATCGCCGAACTCCTCAAACTCACGTTCCTGCAGCGTGGCAGACCCATCTCCGGAATTAATGGTCAGCGTGTCGACACAACGGTCTTCGCTGTTAGCGTCATTGAAGACATTAGTGTCGCCGTCTCGTTTAAAGGTCATTTTGCCGTCGGCCGTTCTAATGGTATTCTGATCTATCCATAAGAAAGCTTTCGTGAAGTTACTGCGGCTACCGCCAAAATCAATCCGCTCGTTGCGTGAATCACAATCCTGGCTGTTGCCTTGACGCGGAGTGCGGACTTCCAAGGTAGCCGAACCGGGAGTGTTGGTGCCCTCCAGGGCATTATTATTAAAGCCTTTTATTTTATCAGCGCAGCGATCGCCAGGTCTCTGCTCCGTATATTCGAAATTACTGTCAATATCGCCATCAATAAACATCTGGTCACCGACCTTAATATGCGCACGGTCAATGACCTCGCCGGTTGCGGCTAGAGCAACCTGCGGCCGCAGTATCATGAGCAGAAGCAAGACAGAAGCCAAGCCAGCGATACTAATAAAAAGGCGCTTTATTTTCATGACGTGTTAATCTTGATTATAACAGATTCACCTAAACACAAGCAGCATTCCCCGGGAGCTTGTTTTTTCCTGGTCTTAATACTATAGTTAGGACAAATGTTTGCCTATAAAAATACAAATCTGAAAACGTTGTTATTGAGTGGGCTTGTTTTCCTGCTTTCCGTCCTGCCGGCACAGGCGCTTCTGATGCCGCGGCTAGCGTACGCACAAGATACTGACTGCTCTAACAGTGATCTCAAAGGAACTGAGTACGCCGAAAGGTGCGGCTGTAAAGATGGCGTCGTCGACAGACATAATTGCGGTATCGTTGCCTACCTGGTGACGTTCATTAATGTACTGTCCGCTATTGTCGGAGTAGTCATCGTCATAATGATCACTATAGGCGGCATCCAGTATTCGGCAGCGCGGGATAACCCCCAGGCTGCAGCGGCAGCAAAGGGCAAAATTACCAACGCAATTCTGGCGCTTATCTTATATTTGTTTACGTTTGCATTTCTGCAGTGGATCGTGCCCGGAGGAGTATTGTGATAAGGAAACGATTAGTTCGAACGGCTTTTACCCTTTTTGCGGCGGTGATGGCCGTATTTACGTTGACGCCTGCTCCTGTAATGGCGGCCTCGGCGGCCGCTTGCAGCACGTCGATCGGCGGCTTTCTTGGTTTCCCTACTTGGTATAAATATCTGAACCCGCAGTTTAGTGGCGGCAACTGTAACATAAGCTTTAGCATTCCTGGCGATCTCCCCAAGGTGCTACTTGCGATATTTGAGATTATACTGCGCGTAGGTGGCATGGTGGCGGTATTTTTTGTTATCTACGGCGGCTTCCAGTACATACTCAGCCAGGGTGAGCCCGAGAATACGAAAGGTGCCCGGAGCACCATCATTAACGCACTTATAGGCTTTGCCATAGCGGTTTCGGCCACCGCAATAGTGAATCTAATAGGTAGGAACCTTACATGAAAGAAATACTACTGAGGTTGGCTGAAGTATCCATACCCAGGAACGACGTGAACTTGCCCAAACCTGACCTTACATCCGTAACCATAACGAACGGGCTTAAAATAGTTTTTGGTATGGCAGGAGCGGTCGCCGCCATAATCATCACCATAGCAGCATTTAAGTATGTAGTTTCTCTTGGCGACACGTCATCTACCGCCAAAGCGAAGGATGCCATACTTTATGCGTTGATTGGGCTACTTGTATGTGCAACGGCGTTTGGCATCGTAACATTCGTGGCGGATAGATTATGACTGGAGTTAGTTCCTTGTTTGTGCAAGCACGCAAAACGCTTTTGCTAGCTAGCCTGTTAGTGCTCTTTGTCATGCCCCTACAGGCAACATACGCGGCAGAAGAGGTGCTAAACCCAGCATGCAAGGACACTCCAGAGTCTACATTGTGCAAGGAAGCGACCAAACAACAAACGCCTAGCAACAACTCCATTTACGGACCAAACGGTATCCTGACCCGTGTTGTTAGAATAATCAGTCTTATAGTAGGGATCGCATCGGTTTTTGTTATTATTATCGCCGGACTAAGGTATATCACGGCCAGCGGCGATCCCAATAGCGTTAATGGCGCCAAGAACACGATCCTTTACGCTGTAATTGGCTTGGTCGTTGCGTCGGTAGCGCAAGTGATGATTATTTTTGTATTAAGTAGGTTATAGGAGAATCGCATGAAGAACATCATTACAAAACTAACTACACTGATTACGGTCCTGGCCGTTGGCTTTACGCTGGCCTTGCCGTCTGTGGCTGCAGCTCAGACTAAAGAAGATATTTGTCAGGGTGTCGGCATAACCGGTGGGACTACTGGCTGTGCTACCCCGGCGGGAAGCCCTTCACTTCACGGCACTATACACACGGTTGTTAATGTACTTTCAATAGTTGTTGGTGTTATTGCTGTGATTATGATCATTATAGGTGGTTTGAAGTACAT
>CBKXXB010000045.1:0-3265 GCA_966685145.1 uncultured bacterium
CCGCCACCACGATTTGTAGGCTTAATAAATAAAGGAAATTTGAGTGAAATGTCGAGTTGACGGAGCCTTCGATCTCGTTTTGCAACATAGAATGGTGAAGTTGCCAGCCCAAAGTCCAGAACGCGGCATTTTGCTTCATGCTTATTAAGCTCAAGTTCATGTGCTACTTGGCCGGAACCTGTGTAGGTTATCCCATGCTGATCAAGGTACTGGCTTATCCAAATTTTGTCAGGGTCAAACATGCCTAGGTCAGGATTGCTGGGGATGAATTTTATACCCAAAAACACCAAGTCCGGCTTACTCGCAACCAAAAACTTTAGATCGGACAAATTATTAACAAAAGTAATTCCGACACGAGCATAGTGCTTGCTTAAAACGGCCGCCACTGCATTTCTTGACGGTAAACTCATAGAGCTCAGGCCTCGCGAGGTAGAGCTCACAATTTCAATGTGTTTATTTATTTTTTGCATACGCTATCTTCAGTAGGCTTGGATGTCCAAGCCGGGTTTAATGTTGCTATTTGTTGTACAAGTATTCTTTAATAAGACCTGCGGAAGCTACCGCTATCAGAGCGCCGATCCTCTTGAGGACGAGCCTGGTTAACTACAATCGATCGTCCATTCAGTTCTTTGCCGTTAAGTTCTTTGATTGCGTTTTGACCTTCTTTAATATCACTCATTTCAATAAAGCCGAAGCCTTTTGACTGGCCAGTGTCTCGATCTTTTATAATTACGGCGCTCACTACTGTGCCCTGCCCGGCAAAAAATGCTTCTAACTCTGAATCTGTAACGCTGTAAGCGAGGCCGCCTACATAAAGTTTCATTGACATAATAATTCCCTTTCACTTAATATCACCCGCGTTTAATACTTTCTGACCGCGATAATATAAGTTTGGTGTAACTGATTATGTCAACGGAGAGGCTATAATAACCACTTGCTTAAGTTAAGCATACCACTTTAGAGTCTTTATTCCTAATGTGCCTCAAGGCCTTGCGATGGCTGTTTGTGGTAAATTATTGAAGTTAAGTATATAGTAGAGATTTTAACGACGAGAGGCCATGTGTTGATGAAATTGTTCAAGGGCGATAAAGTAGAACAGCAAACACCAAACTACGAGCATTACGCAGGCATGGATCCTGATAATTTGCCACCCGAAGTCGCAAGTGATTGGGCTATAAAAAATGCGATTATTATGTCGCGTCAAGCATTGTTGCGCAGAGCTGCACGCCAAGAACAGCCGCAGCAAAATGGTTCAAGATTGCGGAATATGTTTGAGCGAATCATACGTAGTAGAAGGTCTAGGTTTGCCGGTATGGCATTGATAGCTTCTCTAGCCGTTACCTCCGTGCTTAATTCTACGGATAGAGATAGCTCTATTGAGGCGGCATTTCAACCTTCATCGCCGGTACCAACCATGCCCGAGACAACAACTACAACGCGCACGACAGACCTCACTCCCCTAGAAGGCGAGAGCTCAAGATTGCTCACCAATGAAACAATCGTAGCAAGTGAGGAAGCAGACACTATACAAACAAGCATTAACCATCAAATTATCATTCCCGAGGGGGGGACATTATGGTGGGAAATCGATGGTATGGTTGAATCATCAGGATTGTCAGACAGTGATTGCAAAGAAGTAGCTACGCGCGGGATAATATATGTCCTCCGCGAACAAACGGGTCAAGACCTAAATTACTTACAGCCGGGACTTCAGAATTTCGAGCTATCTCAAGAGCAAATTGACAATCAAATAGCGATTACGACGCTGGATCAATCCTGTTCCCCCGCTACCTAATCTAGAGATAATGGATAGCAATCTTCAATATGCCTGGTCTTAGCATCATATTATTGCTGTATAAAAAATGACTATACGAAGCTGCAGTATCCTGAGGAAACTTACAACAATGAGGCGCTAGTTTTAAGGTAAATCTTTACTCGAGCAGTTGAACATCCATTGGACTCCGAACTTGTCGACACAGGAGCCGAAGTAGTCACCCCAGAACATTTCCTGTGGTTCCATCTCTACCTTACCTCCGTCCGACAGAGCCTTAAATAGCTTGTCGGTTTCTTCGCGCGTATCCGGTTCCAAGTTTATGTAAATGTTATTACCGAAGTTTACTTTAAAACCCATGGATTCTGGTGCGTCCGTGCCCATCAGTATATGACCGCCGATGATAGGCAGCTCAACGTGCATAACTAGGTTCCTGTCTTCATCTGCAAGAGGCGCCTGTCCCTCCTGTGGCGGCACATCACCCATCCTCTGGATGCCGCTAACAAACTCCGTACCAAATACGGTTCTGTAAAAGTTAAATACCTCCTCGGTGTTACGAGAAAAATTCAAATACGTGCTTACCCTTGCCATGGCCTGCCCCCATTTTAATGCACTATTATTGTATCAGTACTCAGTAGGCTACGTTTAAACACGAGGCCAAGATTGATGCGGGCCCATTTTTCTCGCAGCAAAAAGTGTTATGCGGCCAATTCCTAGCTCTGGGAACGGCTTTTCCTGTTGATCGGTTTGATAATGATGCCGCTCAACAATAGCCGACATGGCATCCCACATGGTTCTTAAGAGATTATAATCACCACCAACGGGCATCACCTCTAAAGCCGGGCAAACCTTTCGCTTAGCCAACTTCTCGCCTTTGGCTGGTCTGCCTATGGCAAGATCTTCCTCGCTCAAAAGAGCGCGTACCACTTCGTGCTTACCGTCACCCACGGATACAACTTCGAACATATCAGGATCAAAATGAAAGGATCGTTGATTTAACCGGCCGCTATCTCCTCCTGAAAGCTCATCTATTAATGCCACACCGCCGTGCTTGTTCCTGGCCGCCAGTAAAGCCCCCAAAACCACACTGTTCTTAGCAATGCGTCCTAGCCTTGCAGGATCTGGCGCGCAATCCGGAA
This sequence comes from uncultured bacterium, assembly GCA_966685145.1. Classification (GTDB taxonomy): domain Bacteria; phylum Patescibacteriota; class Saccharimonadia; order Saccharimonadales; family OFTM59; genus CBKXXB01. The sequence goes on from CBKXXB010000045.1 coordinate 2,911, forward strand.
ACTGCTTAGCGAAAACCTCGGGAACTACTTGTAGTAAAGAGGAGGTTATATATACACCAGGAAGGGTGTTTATATACATACGCTCTGCCACGTGGCTAAACACAAACTCCTCATCTTCTGGACTCAAGCCTTGCAAGCCTTCTTCTTGCAGGCCTTCTACCGCATCTTGGATACTGTGAGTTATTGAATGGTGCGTAGCATCTGCCAGGCTCCAATAAGGGTTTGCTCGCTCCAAGTCAAGATTAAGTAAGTTGCCGGAGTCATTGAGCGCTATTAGCCCTACGGGCCCGAAACTGTCCACGTGACGCTGCATATCGTCAGCGACTGCCTGCAAAATTTTCGGCTCCGTATCTTC
>CBKXXB010000046.1:0-2645 GCA_966685145.1 uncultured bacterium
TATGAAGAATAACGCCACAGCCGTCTACTCGTTACTTTTGGTGGTTGGTGACTTTTTGGCACTGCTAGCAGCCTTTGTGTTGGCATACGCCTTTCGCTTCAAAATTTTCACCGATGGAGCTGTGCCAAACATTTCGGGCCGCACCTTTATCTACACGATTCTCGGCATGCTGCCGCTATGGATTCTGATCCACGCCTTCATAGGCTTATACACACCGGCAATTTATGAAAAGCGCTTCCGGGAACTTGGCCGTTTATTGTTCGGTTCCTTTTTGGGTATTCTGGCACTTATCGGGTACGACTTTATGACAGGAAGTGCTATTTTCCCGGGGCGTTTGGTGCCTGTCTATGCCTTGCTGCTTGGCTTCAGCTTTTTGTTTGTCTTTAGAACCCTTGTACGAAACTTGCGCAGAATGCTTTTCAAATACGGCGTCGGTATTAGCAACATCTTGATTATAGGCAACACTACGGCGGCTGACACGATTGCCCGGACTATAAGTGATACTAAGCATAGCGGTTTATTCGTGCTCGGTATCGTAGGCAGAAGCACTCCTCCTTTCAAATACTTCTCCTCATTTAAAGACGCCATGAAGTCTCCCGACAATCTGCCGCACGGCATTATCCAGACCGAGCTATATAAAGACCAAGCTAAGAACAATGAAATTCTGCGCTTTGCTCAGGAGCACCACATTTCCTACCGCTTTGTGCCCGGTAATAGCGACTTGTTCATTGGCAATATAGATGTGGAGCTGTTTGCCGACCTGCCCGTTATTGCGGTCCACCAGACTTCACTTGTAGGTTGGGGCCGTATTACTAAGCGCGTATTCGACTTCTTCTCCAGCTTGTTGCTAATAACAGTTGCTTCGCCAATCATGCTACTAATAGTATTAGGAATTAAAACCTTTGATCCGCGGGGCGGTGTTCTTTTTAGGCAAAAGCGCCTAACTCGATTTAACCGGCAGTTTACTTGCTATAAATTCCGAACCGTCAAAAAGAAATACAATGGCATGACCCCGGAAAAAGCCTTCGAGGTGATGAGCCAACCGAACTTGGCGGCCGAGTACCGTGCCAACGGTGACTTTCTACCCTATGACCCAAGGTTCTCCATGATTGGCCGTTTCCTTAGACGAACAAGTCTGGATGAGTTGCCACAGCTGTTCAACGTATTGAAAGGTGACCTTAGTTTAGTAGGGCCTCGTGCATTGATTGCCCAGGAACTTGATGCATACGCCAAGAAGCACTTTATCCTAAGCGTCAAAGCCGGCGTCACCGGACTGGCCCAAATTTCCGGCCGTAGGGACATTAGCTTCGAGGAGCGCCGTAAGATTGATATGTACTATGTACAGAATTGGAACTTTTGGCTTGATATCAGCATTCTGTTAAGAACGCTCCGCGTAGTATTGTTTGGCTCAGGGGCCAAATAATATGGGAGGTGGTAGGTAGAAGATGGTAACTGGCAAAATACAATCCTTACGCGTAGCGATTATTTGCGATTGGTTGACAGGTATTGGCGGTGCCGAACGTGTCGTGCTGGAGGTTCACCGTATGTTTCCGGATGCGCCGATTTACACGTCGCAGTACGATCCGAAAGCCATTGACTGGTTCCTTAACGCCGACGTCCGCACCACCCGGCTGAACCGTTTGCCGAAACGGCTTAAGAAATTCCTGCCAGCGCTTCGGGCCTGGAGTTTCAGCCACCTTAAGCTGAAGGGTTACGATCTCGTTATTTCTATCAGTGGCGCAGAAGCCAAAGCCGTGCAGGCTCCTCCGGGGGCATTGCACATCAGCTACTGTCACGCTCCTACCCATTACTACTGGAGCCGCTACGAATACTACCTGACCCATCCCGGCTTCGGTTCGCAGGATTGGTTGGCCCGGATCGGCCTGAAAGCTCTCGTGAGCAGGCTGCGCAAGTGGGACTACAAGGCCGCCCAGCGTCCCCATTATATGATTGCCAACTCTATACACACGCAAGCTATGATTAAAAAGTACTATGACCGTGATTCGGTCGTCATTCACCCGCCAGTTGATATTGAGAGATACCAGTTGGCGCCGGATACCGAAGAGCCCGCCCGGCGCGGCTTCGTGGTAACCGGCCGGCAAACGCCTTATAAGCGAATTGACTTAGCCATAAAAGCGTGCGGTCGTTTGGGGCTGCCACTTACCGTTATCGGCAGCGGGCCGGAGCACCAGAATCTAAGGAAGATTGCCGGACCCACTATCACCTTCGTGACCAACGCCTCTGACACTGACGTAGCCCGTTATTTACAATCGTCCGAAGCATTTATTTTCCCGACTAACGTCGAGGATTTCGGTATAGCGCCCGTCGAGGCCATGGCAGCCGGCACTCCGGTGATTGCTTACCGTGCCGGCGGTCCGTTGGATTACGTCGTCGAAGGCAAGACCGGCGTGTTCTTTGATGAGCAAACGGTGGATTCGCTGGTTCGGGTACTGCGCAAGTTTTCTGACCACTCTTTCTCCAGGAAGGCCCTCCAGGACCAAGCCAAGCGCTTCTCCGTACGCAACTTTCAGGCCAACCTGAACGAGTTCATAGAGCAGGTACTGACCGACCAGCCCTTGCCCTGATATAACTTTTGGCCGCTTGCTTGATAAAGGCGACTTGCGACCCTATGGTGTTCGGCGGCA
>CBKXXB010000047.1:0-2601 GCA_966685145.1 uncultured bacterium
GTGGTTGGAGGTGTCGTGGTTGGAGGCGTAGTAGTAGGTGGAGTGGTGGTTGGAGTAGTAGTCTCCGGAGTTGTCGGAGAAGTCGTTGTAGTAGCCAGCGCTTCTTCAAGCTCACGCTCAAGCAGCGGGTTGTTACAAGCCAGACGCTCCATGACCAGCGCTACCGCAGCAGCGTTTTCGATGTCACCAAGAACGATCAACCCGTCAGGCAAAGCAACTCCCTGCTTAGCCATTTCTTTCAATACATCGCTGCTAACATTTATAGCCCACACCTGTTCGCCTCTTTGCAAACGAGTAATGTTGTTGACTTCTTTGATTGCGCCCGTTTCTGGGTCACACTGATGATTCTGAACGTTAATGTCCTGGTTAAGAACGGCCATAGTCTCGCGGGCCTTAAGGGCACGGATGCCTTGGTCCTGGTGACCTTCTAAAATCTCAGGGTTCTCTACGTGGACATTAGCAGCGATCCAGTCAATCCAACGAGTATCGTTGTTGCTGACTCGCTCATAGAAGTCGTTAAAGCCTCTTTCCATACGAGGATTTTCATTAAGGTATCGTGCAGTTTCGCCCGGTTTAACAACCGATTCGCCACTATTAAATCGGCGAAGGGCTTCTGCGGTGTCTATTTCTGGGCCACAGGGTGCTTCACCAACAACACCGACTTCTTGAATGGTAATGTGAGCAGCAAGCTCGGGGTTGAAGTCAGTAAGTTCAGGCAGCACGTCCCTGTCAGGAAGAGTGGTAGCAGTCGCAGCAGCAACCACGCGGTCATGTGCGGATCGGCCGGTTTCAAGGCTCATTCCTATACCTGCTGTAGCAGCAGCTGCTATTAAACCGACGCCGATAAAACGCCTCGTAACTCTAGGGCTTACAACATCACCGGTCTCCGCAGTGATGCGTGGTGATGCAAACGGATCACCGAATTCTTGATACAAACTGCCAAGCAATGCATGTGCATCTGCAGCAATTTCTGGATTTAGGTTAGGCATAACCAGTTCTCCCTTACTTCTTATTTCTCCAACTCTCCGTGACCACCTCTGTAAAGAGTATGTTTTCACGTATGACTATTACTCTACAACAAGCAGTGATAAAAGTCAATATATTTTATAATGTTCCTGTATAAACACAAGCTTTTTAAGGTGTTGGCGTATGGGAGGCTTTCACCCCTTACTTTGCAATAATAAACTGCACTTTCAAGGTATTCTGACGGATTTCCGACATTAAGTTCATAAATTGAACCTTTTGTCGGAAAAAGTAGATTCTACTTAGTATGCTGCAGGGTTGCTTTAGGCAAAGATTCGCTAACAAGCAGTCTTGCTTTATTAAAGGCAAATCCAAAAGTACTACCCTTGCCCTCTTGGCTGGAAAAGATAATACTCCCGCCTTGCGCTACAATGACTTTCTTAGCCATGAAGAGACCGAGCCCCGTACCGTCCGGACGAGCTTTACGAGCATTGCCGGCACGATAAAATTTAGTAAAGAGGCGGTGGCGCTCAGAGCTTGGCACACCTATACCCGTATCATGAACCCTGAATTCGACACTCTCGTCCGTCTCCCGGAGCTCGACGTCAATACTCCCGCCAGACGGCGTGTAATATATAGCATTGTCTATGAAGTTCATGACAACTTGCCGTACCTTTGTTTCATCAAGCATTAAGGTCGGAAAACTGTCTGGCTTCTTGTATTTTAATTGCAGGCCACGGCCCACTGCCGTTTCGGTCAGCTGCACAATTTCGTCCTCGACAACTTCTGAAAGATTAGTGGGCTTTGGTTCGATAATGAATTTGCCTGTTTTAAGCCTCGAGACATTCAACAGATCAGCTATCAAGAAAACCATCCGTTGAGAACTGATAAAGGCCTGGCTGAGAAGCTTGCGTTGCATATCGTTGAGCTTGCCGGCGTCGCCTTCGAGCACCATGCTTAGGTAACCCTTAACTGAAGTAAGCGGCGTACGAAGTTGGTGTGAAGCCATGCTGATGAAGTCATCCTTGGTTTCATCTAAGGTGCGCAGCTTTTCGTTGTTCTTGCGCATGGTTCGGGTAGCTTCGCTGATTTTCTCTTGCAAAGTCAGGTTAAAGTTTTCAATCTCCTCAAACCGCAGCGAGTTTTCGATTGCGATCACTAGTTCATTAGTCACTATACCTATAACATTCGCATCTTGACTACTGTAACTATTACCGCTCTTCTTGCTACCTAGGACAAGATATCCTAAAGCTTCAGTCCCACTGTGCAAGCTCGTAGCAAGCCTAACTAACACAGCCGCGTTCTTAGCTTGGAGCAGATTATAAAGCGGTTCATGCTTTTTGTCCTCTACGAGTTCATCTATCATAATGATTTTGTAGTGAATATCCCCCGCGCTATTATTTATTTCTTGCAAAGCCTCTTCACTAATCTTAATGTGCCTGTCACCTAACACCCTACTACTCGTATAGCTGGTTTTGTTGATGATAAACACGCAGTACTCCGATTTCAGCATCGTCACTATTAAGTTTGAAGTCTTGTTGAGTAAGGCGCTCAAATCAATGTTGGAAACCAATATTTTATTCAGGCTATCCAAAAGAACCTGAGTGTCGTAACTGTCCTGAAAGAAAACACGGTTAG
>CBKXXB010000048.1:0-2114 GCA_966685145.1 uncultured bacterium
AAATTGAGAAACATGAGCTTGTTAAGTTATTAAGGGAATTGGGACAACAAGCCGGAACGCAGCACGGATAGTTATCCCTACTCAGGAGCAGGGGCGAAAGTTTGTACCACTTCCGCTAATGCAATCTTGGCCCGTTCAATGACTTGCTCGGTTGATTCGTGCCGCGTAGTATGGATATCGCCTGTAATGGTAGTGATTATGCCAAGGTCACCCTGGGTAACGTTCGTGTCTGAGCACTTTTCGCAGCCAGCGAACGTTAAAATTACGGCAGCCCTGTAGTCTGTGGCGCCTTCAGAATTTGAGAACCTTACAGCACCGGTCCCCCATAATCCGCAAGCCTCCATTTTGTTGCAGCCAGACATATCACCTCTCTTAACTGCTACTTCCACTGAATGACTAGTGTCTCTTCCCAATTTACTGTTGTGCCTCATGCATTTACTCCTCTCGCGCCTAACGCATAACCTTGTAATAAATAAGTAATTCCAAGTTGTCATTAGTGTGAATAATTATACATACAAATCAAATTCATAGGCGTAAAGTGTTTTTGTTAAGGATAGATTGTATGAGCAAATCAAAGTCGACGAGCAGTGAGCCTGGCATCCCATCAAAGGGAGCTGTAGATGATTTTAATACTTCAGATGGACAGCTAATCGCTTCAAGGTCACGCAAGCGCAAGCAGACAGTGCTCCAAATCAAGAAATATTTGTAATGCAGCTCTGAAGCTCACACGCACCTAATTGTTTAAGTACTGTGCTGATGCGAGGTTGGGTTTCTAGTTTGAACAAATTGGTTTACGATTAAGACATGTCGAATCAAGCTCAAGTGCGTCGCGGCGAGTGCTTAACTCCAGGCAATTGTTTCGATAGTTTTGGACAAACACGCCTTGCTTGCCCTCCAGTCAATTTTAGCGGCGAACCGATTGATGTGGCCGAAAACCTCTGCCCTAGAGCCATGCACCGGAACTTAGAGGTAAGCGACCGCGACACAGCCCATACTATTTTCAAGAATGCTTGGGCAGGAGTAGAACTTGGGTTGAGTATCGGCACAAAACAGCCAGGGACGGCCACCGCTTTGTTTGAGCGGGCGCGTCAGCAGCTCGACTTGATTTTGGGTCATTCAGAAAATGATGGTCCGGCGTACCATACCGGTACGATAACGCGACTGGGCGCCAGCGCTTTACGAACCTTTTTGCCGGCTTTTGAAGCGCGGTCCAAGCCAGACAACACGTTTGGCGAAGCTGAATGCATAATAATATATGAAGAGCTGGTAAAAGCTATTGCACAACTCACACCAAAGGAACGACGTGATTCACGAGGCCACCTTATAGAAATTGAAGTTATGGGTCTGTTTGCCCGGACCAGCGATACCCAGCGCTTGGCTTATCCGAGCTCTCCCCGCGAAGAGCGCAGCAGCACAAAACGATCACTAAATCATGACGTATACCAGCTAAGACCGGATCGGGCCATCCTTACTAAGCTACCCATTCAAATCAAGGCCTCTAGTAACGGAAACTCGCGGCGGACAAAGGGAGCAAGGAGCTTACGTAGCACCACGAGTGATGCAGTACCAAAACTTTTCTATAAGGAAGATGTGCTGGAACCAGCTGGCGTAGAGCCAGGAAAGACATTGGCGGACGAGCTAATTGCAGACGCGAACGGTACCATTGATAGTGAAGGTCGGCACAAACTCCATATAGCCACTCGAGCAGTTTTAGGGTTCGTGGACAGCAGACTTGGCAAAGCCGAATAGATTACTTACCTGCGCGGCTTTTTCTCGCCCAGTTTTTCGATTTTATCGGCCCGCTCCTTAGCGGCTTGATAAATTTTTTTGAATTCTTTTTTTACTATTTCTAGTTTTTTGGCTGCCCATTCAAACTCCACCGATAAAAGTAATAACGCTAAAAAACTGAGCAGTAATCCAGGGCCCGGTATTGGAATCAAAACTATACCTAGTATAAAAAGCGGAATCCCGATAAGGCTGACTATGAGCTTGCGAGCACTTCTGGCGGTCTTGTTCATAACGCCATTATAACCCTAGGACACTAGCTACAATCGCGAACAGTGAGAAATGTTACAGATTTCTTCACGTCGGATTTGCTATAAGTTTTATATGGC
>CBKXXB010000049.1:0-2003 GCA_966685145.1 uncultured bacterium
CCATGACGTATAGCTGCCCATGTGCGCTTAGTGATATTGAAGTATTTCATGAAGTAGCTGGCGATTCAGCTGAATACTTTAATCCTGAAGACCTAAACTCCATAGCCACAGCACTGGTAGATGTGTTAGAAGACGAAACAAAGAAGAAAGCATTAAAAGCCGCAGGCCAAAAACGTCTTGAACTGTATAACTGGGAAGCAGTTGCCAGGAAAGTACAGGAAAGCATATCAAGGCTTGCACGTGAATAAGACTATATTAGTTACTGGAGTGACCGGTTTTGTGGGTCGGCATTTAATTCGCGAACTCCGGCAGCTTGGCCACAAAGTTGTCGGACTTGGTCAGGGCAAGCTTGAGGATAGGGAAATTACACGCCTCTTAGCAAACTACTACAAGTGTGACCTTGTTAATCCCAAGAAAGTCTCTGCACTTGATCTATCGGGTGTTGACGTGGTTATAAATTTAGCCGGGCTGGCTCGGGTTGGCGACTCATTTAAGGACCCGGCTCTATACGAGAGAGTTAATGTGGAAGTTTTGACCAATCTGGCAGGGGAGCTTTTAAAACAAAAAGCTTCTGCGCGCATGGTCGCCATAAGCACCGGTGCCGTCTATGACCCAGATCAACCTATGCCGTTAACCGAAAGCTCCAAGACCATTAAAAGCGGTTCCCCCTATGCCGAGAGCAAGCTTCACATGGAGCAAGCAATTCCTGAGCTGCGAGAACGAGGACTAGATTGCGTGGTGGCACGGCCTTTCAACCACATAGGGTCTGGCCAGAGCGAAGGCTTTTTGCTGCCGGACTTATACTACAAAATTATAGCTGCCAAAAACCTGGGCGGCGCTGTAAAAGTAGGCAATCTCAGTACCAAGCGTGACTATACGGACGTGCGCGACATTGTGCGCGCCTATACATTGCTCGCGCTTGCACCAAACCTCAACCATGGTATTTATAACGTCTGCAGCGGGAAAAGCCGTTCGGGGGATGAGATTTTAGAATCTCTACTAAACACTATGGGCCTAAGCGGACAGATTGCCGTAGAAACCGACCAATCACTTATCAGACCGAGTGACCCGGCTAACTTATATGGCAGTTACAAAAGATTGCACGAAGAAACCGGCTGGAAGCCCACAGTGCCTCTTGAGCAAACCATTAAAGACTTTGTTAACAGTCAAGTCGGCTAAATATCGGTCTTTTCTGCTTCTAGGCCCAAGTCGTACTGCACCATGAGTTTCACCAGACCGGGGAAATCAACCTTGCGCTCCCAGCCAAGTACTTTGTGGGCCTTTGCCGGGTTGCCAAGCAAAATGTCTACTTCCGATGGCCTCATAAAGGCCGGGTTTTGCTTAACGTAAGGATGCCAGTCATCAATGCCGATTTCTTTGAAAGCTAGATCAAGAAAGTCTCCTATTGTATGCGTTTCGCCGGTTGCCAGTACGTAGTCGTCTGGCTTGTCTTGCTGAAGCATGAGCCACATCCCTTCCACATAGTCTCCGGCATATCCCCAGTCGCGCTTGGGATCTAAATTGCCCAGCTCTACATGATCTTGTTTGCCTAGATGAATCCTGGCTACGGCATTGCTGATTTTGCGCGTAACGAATTCCAGTCCGCGTCTTGGACCTTCGTGATTAAACAGAATTCCGGACGTAGCGTGCATGCCGTACGATTCGCGGTAGTTCTTGGTTATCCAGTGGCCATACAGTTTGGCAACCCCATAAGGGCTGCGCGGGTGAAACAGTGAATTCTCATCATAGCCTTTGCCCGGTCGGTTATAGTCAAGACCGCCGAACATTTCTGACGTTGACGCCTGGTAGAACCTTACCGTTTTCTCGCCGCCACTCAGACGTATGGCTTCCAGCATGTTAAGCACGCCCTTGCCCGTGACATCGGCAACCAGTTGCGGATTCTTGAAAGAGTAACCGACATGGCTGACAGCCGCAAGGTTGTATACCTCATCAGGCCTTGCCGTTTCCATTGCACGAATCAGTGAGGACGGATCAGTAAGATC
>CBKXXB010000050.1:0-1695 GCA_966685145.1 uncultured bacterium
GGGTGGGATTCGAACCCACGGTACCGTTGCCGGCACGACGGTTTTCAAGACCGTTTCCTTCAACCACTCGGACACCCTTCCTCAGCTGTCAGGCAAAGCATAATTCTACTCCGATGCGCATCCCAGGTTTGTCCAATTTGGGCCACATCTTAGATATACAAATACTTCAGTATCCCTAACAGGGGTGATTATATCAGTTAGGCCCTACCGTTAACAAGTTTACCGCTTCTGAGCAAATACTATGGCGTCTATACGCTTGGCGCCGCCAAGCTTCAATACCCGAGCCGCCGCTTCCAGGGTTGCACCGCTGGTGACTATGTCGTCCATGAGTAGTACCGTAGAGCCTTTGATTTCTTCCGCATTGCGAGTACGAAACGCATGTGCCAACTGTTTTTTGCGCACATCTTTGCCCGCACCGACCTGGCGGCTTTGCCCATTACGAAATAGTAATGGCCGGAACTGCACTCCCAGAAGCTTAGCAAACTGGCGTGCGATAAGTTCTGCCTGATCATAGCCACGCTGTCTGCGGCGGCTGGTTGCCGTTGGAACAAAAGTTACAATCGTCTGCTCAGAAAGGTAGGGCAGAGTGTCTGTCATTAGGTCAGCTATCGTATGTGCGGCTGCTTTTGCTCTTTCAAACTTAAGCTTGAACACAAGATCTTTGGCGAGGCCTTCGTATTCTCCGCTTACCCAAACGTGGCCTAATTTACTTTGCCGGCGGCACTGCTTGCACGTCTCATATTCTCGAGTTTGCTTCCGGCAGCGATAACACCGCGAAGGCACTGGGGGTATTCCTTCAGCCCGGCACCACCCGCACAACAGAGAGCCCTCCATGCTGCATAACAGGCAAGTGTGGGGCGCAAATATGCTTATAAACTCTTCAATCGTTAACATCGTGTTGTGATTAATGTGTTGTAAATATGGGCAATGGTAGTTGCACCTCTTGTCTTGTCTAAGCTATACTTATTACTAACAAAAATTGCAAGAAAAAGCACTGTATTCACAATATAAAGTAAGAACAAGCAGCCCGACGAAGCGGCACGCCCGCCTCTCGGCTTAGGTGAGAAACTCTTAAGTTTACCTCATAGCTGCTCTTAAGTGGAGGGTAACACTTATGGCTCGTAGAAGCCGCGACGAAGATTTGCTGATGGAAGACGAGCTGACAGCCGCCTTTTTGGGTGACGATGATATGCCAGCCGCTCCTGCCGATGATTCACAAGCTCCTGCCGCTGCTGCTCCAGCAGACGAATGGGACGAAGAAGATGCCGTACCCGGTCAGCTAGCTGTAGATGTGTATGAAACCAAGGAAAAGCTTGTGGTCAAAGCCCGTACAGCCGGAGTGAACAAGCACGACCTTGATGTCAGTATCGCTGATAACACTTTAAGTATTCGCGGTACACTGTCTGCAGGCAACGAAGAAGACGTCGAAAACTACTTCGTCCAAGAATGTTACTGGGGCGAATTTAGTCGCAGTATAGCTTTGCCCGTACCAGTTAAAGAAGATGAGATTGAAGCCGTCCTAAAAGACGGAGTATTGACCATCAGCTTTACCAAGGTTAAGCAGGACACCGTTAAGAAGATTCAGATACTTTAGAACAGAATAATTCAAGAGGGCACTTATCCTCTTGATTAAATACTAGAATACCCCTCTGAACTAGGGGTATTCTATTCGTTAAGTAATCTTTAGCGTAAGGC
>CBKXXB010000051.1:0-1536 GCA_966685145.1 uncultured bacterium
ACGCAAAAAAGCGCTCACACCGTATCGCTTACGACTTGGGCGCTTTTCTTCATGGCAAGTCTGGCGTGGCTTATTTACGGTCTGCGTAACCATTTGCGATTGATTATAGCCGTGCATGTGGTTTATATGACCATTGAAGCTTTGGTGGTAATCGGCATACTCCGCTATTCTTAAAGAAAGCTTTGAGGTAAGAGGGCATATTCTCAAGTTCGGCCTGTTATGATGGTTCTGATGGCAGAACTATGGCAACTTTACGATGATCAGGGACAAGCGTTACCCGGACAGGGCGCAACCAAAGACGATATATTCAAGGGTGGTTTGCTTCACGGTGCCGCCCAAGTATGGATATGGCGCAAGCAAGCTGATACAACCGAAGTTTTGCTTCAAAAACGGGCTCCTGCCAAACGCACATGGCCCAATCTGCTGGATATATCCGCTGCCGGGCATGTTGATCTTGGTGAAGAGCCTGTTCAAGCTGCTAGGCGCGAAACCGAAGAAGAGCTTGGCCTCAAAGTTGATACTTCGGAGCTGCAACTCCTAAGTGTCGAAAGACAGCGTATGACCACACCTGACGGTGATATTGAGAATGAGATTTGCTGGGTGTACGGTTTGGAACTGGCAAGACATGAGACTTTTAAGCTGGAAGATGCCGAAGTCGAGTCTTTAAGCTGGAAAGGCCTGGACGAGTTTGAGCTTGAGACGATCAATGACAGCGAGGGTAGACAATACGTGCCGCACGGGCGTTCTTACTACGAAAAGGTTATAAAGGGAATTGAAAAGATGGCGGCCTAAGAACTAGCATGGCCGGTCAGTTTTTCGTATTCACGCGGCAAGGCTTCCGCGTTGCCATGTAAAACTACGGGCATGAATCCCTTAATTTCCTCAACGAACGACGACTCTTCAGGAACTTCGTTAATTATAAAAATCGGCTTATTTAGATAGAAAGCCAAGCCCATTTCCATAAGTACGTTACCGCCTATGTAATTAGCCACACCATGTTTTTCATAGTTGAGTACAAGGATTGCATCACCCGTAGCTATCTCGTCAAAGTGGCCGCGCATAAGTGCTGCCTTCTTGGGATAATCATTCGAGTCTGCGAACCAGGTCTTATAGTGGCTGACATCGTAATCGCCAGAGGCCTTCATTTTCTCGGCTGTAGCGGGAATAACAACCGTGTAGCCTGACTTTCGTAAGGCTGCTTGTATATCAACCGCCTGACGGTAAAAGTTAGCGCTGGAGCAGACGGTAATTATAGGCATAAACTAAGTATAGTACATACCTAAAATTACAGCGTATTACAAGCAATAAATATTGACAAATCAGCAAGTTTATGTATAATGAATAGATGTTGATGCATTAACACAAACACTCAAAAAACAAAAGAAAGGACATCGCTATTATGCCACGTAAATTGGCGTACGAATTTGTGCCGACTCAAAATCAGGCCATACTTGCCGTTGATCAAATTTTGAACCAACTGTAAGGATCTAGTTTTAAAATAGCCCGGGTATCCGGGCTATTTTAAGTAATGAGACA